>QNBI01000061.1 GCA_003641675.1 Spirochaetota bacterium
AATCTTAAAAATATCTCTATTATTTTATGATAGGATATATAATCTAATCCGTACGTAGGTTCATCTACAAGGAAAACAGTTTTATTTTCATAGAGTGAAAGGTCCAGAGTAAACCTCCTCTTTTCTCCTTCACTTAAGTTGAAAGGACTTTGGTCCAGTTTTCCGGCGTAATTCTCAAACAACAGGTTCTCCGGGTTGTCAAGGATTTTTTTAGTAGAATTATACTTTTCAATGGAGTTAATCTCCTCCCTTACCGTCTGATACATAAAAAAATATTCGGGATTTTGAGGTAAATAGCTTAAGTTGGAGTAAAGCTCTTTCCTGCTGTATTTATCCAGTTTTTTCTCGTTAAGTGAAACATTATTTTTTGTCTGTTTATAAAAACCTGCAATATTTTCAAGAAATGTAGTTTTACCGGAACCGTTAGGACCCATTAATACTACAGTTTCACCCTTATACATATCGGTGTTGATGTTTTTTAGAACTTTTTTTTTGCCATCATAGGAAAAAGATAAATTTCGTACTTTAAGCAGAGGAAGATGGGCCTCTTTTCCTTTACCGTATTTATGTTTCTGTTTATATAAAGGTATTTCATTCTCTGTCCGGAAATTTTCTTTTAACTCGGAAATTAAAGAATTGTCTGTAAGACCATTCTCGTAGTGGATTAGATTTCCTAAAGGATTAATAAAAAGTACTTTACGGATATATTTGAGAAATAGCTCTGTTTTGTGCTCAATAACTACAATAGCTGTTTTAGCTGCCACAAATTTAAGAAGCTTAACTAAATTATCCGCCGATTCTCCGTCAAGGAATGATGTAGGTTCGTCCAGGAGCAATAGATCCGGTTCGGATGCGATAGCAGCAGCTAACGAAACTTTCTGCATTTCTCCGCCAGAAAGTTCATATGGTTTATTATATTTAAGGTTAAAAATGCCGGTAGTTATTAAGGCATTATCAACCTTTTTACGGATTATTTTACGGGGAAGACCGCGATTTTCAAGTGCGAAGGCTATTTCCTGTTCCACGCTGGGAGTTACCATCTGAGACGGGGGGTTCTGCATAACTATTGCAGTATTAAAATCACGACGAATAATAGAGCCTTTTATTTCAGCGTAGATCATAGCCGGGATAATATCTGCCAGAAGATACAGAAGGGTGCTTTTCCCAATACCGGAACGCCCTACAAGAAGGAACCGGTCTCCCTCTTTTATTTCAAGGCTGATATTTTTTAAAACAGGCAGTTTCTGTGAAGGAAAGGTTACAGACAGATCCTTTAGCTTAATTAGACTTTTCAATTTTCTTACGGCTTGCTAATGATTTTAACGCATCTGTTTTCCAGATAGCTTTTCCGATAAAAAACGAAAGTGCCCCTCCGAGCACAGCTCCGCTGATTATTACAGAAGATACCTGAATAAGTATAACCGTTCCTTTTAAACCGCTGTAATGCATATAGAAGAAATCTAGTGTATAAGAGAACAATCCCGAAACAATTCCTGCTAATATTAAAACCGTTAAATTGTAGTTTTTATATCGAAAAATTAAAAAAATTAATTCAGCACCGATACCCTGTACTAATCCCCAAAGGAGAGCGGTAATGCCCCATTGAGTAATAAAAGACTCCACCAATGCGGAAATTAGTTCTCCGAAAATTGCAGCCCCGGGTTTTCGGATGAGGAAAGGAAGAAGTATTCCTCCTGTAAACCAGAAGCCAACAAACAAATAGTTTAATCCAACCACTGTTAAAGGAGCCGTGAGCCCATAGAAAAGGCTCCACCCCCACCAGACTATTCCAAGTACTATCGAGACAACTACAAGAATTACAATTTCATTTAAACGCCAATGCAGACTATTAGTGTCTGTCATAATAAATGACCTCCATTTATGGGATAAATTGTAATGTGGGGGAATTACTACTTCCCTTCGCTGGCATTATCCAGATCAGGTTCTAAGGGTATATTCTCAGGCTTCATGTATTAATATGAAACCACCCCACATTTAAAAATTACTATTAATAGGTTAGCAGGTCAACCTTTTTTCAATAGTTAATTTTTTTTAATCTGTCAACAAACCATGAATACATAGCTTTAAGCCTATTGTAAAATGAATCTATATGATTTCCTATCATAGGTATATTTTTATTAAATTGTGCAAAACTTATTCCGTAAAAAATTATGGATTTTTCACCGGGGACAATAACAAAGTAATTTATCAAAAGGTGTGGTTTTATTAGAGGCAAAAATATGTACTTCATAGTTGTTGTATTTTCTGTTCTCATTATTATCTTATGCTTATCTGTAATGTACTTTACGGAATAGATATTTCTCCCGAGGGTTGAATCATTCTGAAATATATATATCTGGTTGTCAGGGGGAATGGTTGTGAATTCAGGGTCAGGTACTCGTTTTTGCGATACCGGATCATCTATTACATAGGAATCATAAAACAAAACCCTTCTTTTTTTTCTTGTTGCGGAATAGTATGTTATTCCTTTTAATGTATGCAGAGAGTGCAGCAGATTGTAAAACATGAGAAATGATTTATCAGTGGAAAAATTCATTTTATCAGAGAAAGAAAGCAATTTTACGATTTCAATTCCCATATTAGGCTTAATCCGTGAAATATCTCTGTTGATTATTTTTTTAAGTTCCCTATCTGTAATGAGATTAACAGAAGCTTTGCTGTAGAAACTATGCATTAGTTCTTTTTTTTCTTTTAATTTACTAAAATTGTCAGAAGTTATAAAAGATGAAAAATACTCTCTGTAATCGTCGCTGTAAGTTGCTGCAGAAGAGAAAGACAGTAAAAGTATAATTGAAACAGTTGTTCTTATCATGGTAAGGTTACATTATAATAAAGGCATTAAGCAATCAAGGTGAATATAATGAAAAATAAAAGGAACTGTATTGCAGTTACAGGGGGAGGAACAGGAGGTCATATTCTCCCTCTTATTGCTGTACTGGAAGAGGTAAGAAAGGAATGGCACGGTGAAATTGTATGGATAGGGTCTTCCTCTGGAATGGAAAAAAGGTTAATAAAATCTATTAAAGTTGAATACAGGAGTATCCCTACAGGGAAACTAAGAAGATATATTTCCGTTAAGAATATTTTCGATATAGGGAAAATTATTTCGGGAATAATAGTATCTTATTTTATACTACATAAGAAAAAACCTAAGCTTCTTTTTTCTAAGGGTGGCTATGTTTCTGTTCCACCAGTCTTAGCAGCCCGTTTAATGAAGATTCCCATTTTTACACACGAGTCCGATTTAGATCCAGGCCTTGCCACTAAAATTAATGCACGTTTTGCTGAGAAGATATTTATTTCCTTTTCCGAAACGGCCGGTTATTTTAAAAGAGCAATTCGTTCAAAAGTAGTTGTTACTGGTAATCCTGTTAGAAATATTATACTCAATGGAAATGCAGCGAAGGGAAGAGAGATTTTAGAATGTGTCAATGGGAGAAATATTCTCTTTATTTTAGGCGGAAGCCAGGGTGCACACAGAATTAATGAGCTTATAGATGAAATAAAGGAAAAATTAAGTCAAAAATACTGTGTTGTTCATCAGACAGGATTTAAGGATTTTAAACAGAGCAATTTGGAGAATTACATACCTGTAAAATACTTAAATGATGAACTTGCAGATATACTTGCGGCAAGCAGCCTTGTACTGTGCAGGGCTGGAGCCAATACATTGTGGGAGCTTGCAGCAAGCAGGAAAGCTTCCATACTTATCCCCCTTCCACGAACCAGCAGCAGAGGCGATCAAATAAGGAATGCAGAAATATTTAGACAGGCGGGTGCTTCCCTGGTACTGAAAGAGGAAAATCTTAATGCTGATACTCTTCTTGAAATAATAACTAAACTGCTGGATAATAGAGAGCAATTAAGTATTATGGGTGAAAATGCAGGCAAACTTTTTAATAGGGATTCTTCCCGCAAAATTGCAAGGATGATTATAGATACTGTTTTTGATAATGAGGAATATTAAAATATGGTTCTAAATTTAACAACAATAGATTATATATTTAGTGCCGTAATATTAATACTCTCCTTTCGTGGAGTATATAAGGGTTTTGTAAGTGAACTTTTGTCTATGGCCAGTATCATTTTAGGCGTAGGGGCAGCTGTGCTGTTTTCCGGAGTATTTACCGATAGTCTTGAAAAAGTCTGGGGAAAATCAAACTGGAACTTCATCGTTGCTTTTTTGATAATATTTTTACTTGTTTATATTATTGCTAAAATATTCGAAGGGTTGCTGCACCGGCTTTTTGAAGCACTACATCTTGAAAAGCTTGACAGAGTTCTTGGGTTTTTTCTGGGTGTAGGAGAGGGTATTCTTGTAATTACGATAGTACTCTTTGTATTAATGTGGCAGCCTATTTTTGATTCTACGAGTTTAATACAAAACAGTTTGTTTGCGCAGCTTCTGTTGCCTCTAATGCCGCCTCCTTCGTCGATACCAGTACCGAAGGTGAATATTAATAATGTTTGAAAATATTATTGGCCAAATCAGTACAGTATCGACCATTATCAAAGAAATTAAAAACGGAACACTTCCTCATTCTCTTCTTTTTTACGGCCCTCAGTTTTCGGGAAAACTTTCCGCCGCTCTGGAAACGGCCCGAAGTTTATCCTGTGAGTATAAATCCGCAGAATGGGGCTGTGATTGCCCTTCATGTGTCTTAAACAGGAGCCTGCTTCACCCTCATGTTTTAATGATAGGCCCCAGATACTTCGGAACTGAAATAGTTGCTTCCGGTGAAGCGCTAAAAAGAGTAAGAAGACTTGGAACACGGTACCTTTTTATCCGAGCTGTAAGAAAGTTGACAAGGAGATTCGATCCGTTAATTTGGGAAGGGATTGATAACAGAGCAACAAATGCCGCTCCCGATATTGTAAATATAGAAAATGAGCTTGATATGTTGAATCCGAATATTGAACTGCCCAAAGATGATGCGCTTGAGAAATCTATCGATTCAATTACAAAGTTAAGCCTTAAGGTAGAGAAAAAACTGGCAACAAACAATATCGCAATACAACAGATAAGAAATATTGCATTATGGACTCATATGACCTCAACTAAAGGCAGTAAAATAATAATTTTGGAAAATGCGGATGTTATGCAGGAGGCTTCTTCAAATTCACTTCTTAAACTGCTTGAAGAACCTCCGGATGGTACGTATATTATTCTAATTACTAAAAAACGGAATTCACTCCTTCCCACAATTCTTTCCAGAGTTAGACAGTACCCCTTCTTTATGCGTACAAAGGAAGAAACAGACCTTATAATTGAAAAAATATTTTATGAGAAGTCAGGGAGTTACGAGAGTCTGCAGGAGTATTTTGACTCGTGGAAAGATGTAGCGTCTCTTGCCTTTAAAAAAGCTTCACAAACTTTTATAGAAAATATTTTTATAGAAGATAATAGATGGAATGACCCACTTCTAGAGATAGATAAAAAACTTAATCTGTTTTCATCACGAGAAAATACCAAAGAGTTTATTTCTGTTCTTATAGATACGCTGCATTTTGTTTTAACCAATCAACTTATAAAAAAAGAGAATAACGTTTTGAATTTGCCGGAATTTTTTACTGTGGAAAGAATTAATACGCTAAAAAATATAGCATCTAATTCGTTTACAGATTTTATAACGCTGAATTTAAAGCCTTCACTTGTTTTGAAAAATCTTCTATACAGCATGAGGGAGGCGGTAAAAGTATGAGAAAATTTATACAGAAAGCTCTTGAAAAACTTAGCAAAATGGATAAAGAGCAGATAAAAGATATTCTCTGTCGAATATCCAATGAAAACGAGCTGCTGGAAATGGTTCTTAATTCAATGACAGACGGTGTTATAGTTACAGACAGACAGTATCATGTCCTTTTATACAATAAATCCATTGCAAGAATGTTTCTTATTAATCTGGATGAAACTTCGGAAGAAAAAATCTGGGAAATAATAGATGACAGAGAAATAGCCGCTTTTTTTAGGGAAAAACTCACTAATCAGGAGAAGGTAATTGATAAAGAGTTTACATTAGAAGAAAGAATAAACCGCGTTATATCGGTAAGTATTATGCCTCTGGTAAGGGACAAACGAGTACAGGGAAATTTAATACATATAGAAGATGTAACGGAAAAAAGATCAAAAGAAGCCAGGCTCAGGAGAGCCGAAAATCTTGCAGCGCTTACAACTCTGGCTGCCGGTGTTGCTCATGAAATAAAAAATCCTCTGGGTTCCATAGGAATACATATACAGCTTATCCAGAAGGAGATGAGAAATAAAAAAATGGTAAAGACAGAAATGGTTAAGGAATATCTAAGCGTAATAACAGAAGAAGTAGACAGGCTTAACAGAATCGTTGTTGATTTTTTGTTTGCAGTAAGGCCGATGGATACTAATTTAGAAGAAAAGAATATTAATCAGGTAGTGAAAGAGATATTTAATTTCGTACAGTACGAGTTAAAGGAATCGGGTGTTAATCTTAAGATAAAATTAGGGGAAGAGCTTCCTAAAATTAAAATTGATGAAAAATATATAAAGCAGGCCATTCTTAATCTTGTAAAGAACTCTATGTATGCTATGCCGAATGGCGGTTTGTTAACTGTAGAAACGTTGAGAGCAGGGGGTAATGTATTGCTTAAAATAAGTGATACAGGCTCCGGCATTCCGGATGAGCTAATGGATAAAATTTTCGAACCGTATTTTACGACTAAAGATTTTGGAACCGGTTTGGGTTTAACTTTAGTGTATAAAATAGTTAAGGAGCATCTGGGTGAAATTTCTGTTAATTCAAAAGAAGGAGAAGGGACAACTTTTACAATAAGTTTCCCTATACCTCAGAAAGAAAAGCGGTTAATAGATTATAAGGGAGAAGCGGTGTGAAATTTAATATTCTTGTTGTTGATGATGAAAAAAATATCCGAGAAGGTTTGGGGAAAGCTCTGGAGTTTGACGGTTATCGAATTACTCTTGCAAAGAACGGACTGGAGGCTGTTAATGCAGTTAATAAAGGAGACATAGACCTGGTTATTACAGACCTGAAAATGCCGGAGCTGTCCGGTCAGGAGCTTCTTAGAAAGGTGAGTTCTGCTTATCCTACGATACCTGTCATTATTTTAACGGGACACGGGACTATAGAAAATGCAGTTCAAGCTATGAGGGATGGGGCCTATGATTTTCTTACAAAGCCTGTAAATCTGGATAGACTGTCGCTGCTTGTTAAGAGAGCCCTTTCCAATCGTGAGCTGGTTATGCAGCATAGAATGCTCCAGGAGGAACTAAAGCAGAAGAGTCAATTTGCAAATATAATAGGTAAGAGCGAAGTAATGAAAAGGGTTTTTGATGTAGTAAAACAGGTGGCACCGACACGCGTGTCGGTTTTAATTACCGGTGAAAGCGGTGTAGGCAAAGAAATGATTGCAGATGCAATACACTATCTTTCCCCGAGAAAAGATAAACCCTATATAAAAATTCACTGTGCCGCTTTAACAGAAACTCTACTAGAAAGCGAACTCTTCGGACATGAAAAAGGAGCTTTTACAGGAGCAATTGCAAGAAAAAGAGGCCGTTTTGAGCTTGCAAACATGGGAACAATATTCTTAGATGAAATCGGAGAAGTTAATCAAAGTGTTCAGATTAAACTTCTCCGTGTGCTTCAGGAGAAAAAATTTGAACGTGTAGGAGGCGAAGAAACATTAGAGGTAGACGTAAGAATTCTTTCCGCTACAAACAGAGATTTAAAGGAAGAAATAGAAAAAGGTAATTTCAGAGAAGATTTATACTACAGATTAAATGTAGTTAACATTCATATTCCACCGTTAAGGGAAAGGAAAGAAGACATACCTCTATTAATTTCTCACTTTTTAAAAGAAATATCTAAAGAGAACAATAAGAAAATTGAAGGTATCGATGTAAAAGCACGAGATGCCCTGTACAGCTATGTATGGCCCGGAAATATAAGAGAACTCAGAAATTGTATAGAGAGTGCTGTTGTTATGAGCAAAGGGAATATTATAACATTCGATGATCTCCCGCCCTTTGTCCGTAACGATTCAAGCAGAGATTATATAAAACTAAACTCCGGCATTTCATTGGCAGATGCAGAAAAAGCGATTATACAGTTTACTCTTCAAAAAGAAGGCAGGAATAAAACTAAAACTGCCGAAATACTGGGTATAGGAAGAAAAACACTGCACAGAAAAATACAGGAGTATGGTTTAGATTAATATATAAAGGCGGGCAAATGTCAGTTAAAACTATTAAACATAAAATTATATTGGGAAATATAATTACAGTCATCACGGCAGGGTTAATTTTAATTATCGTGAGTCTGTTTTTTATATTCGGAAAGGATAGTTTTGTATTTTTAAACGGGAAGGTAAAGGAGTATCTTACTGTACTATTTATTACAATTGGAGGGATTCTTCTTATAGGAAGTATCAGCAGTATTGTGTATTTTTTATCCTTCGGAAGGAAAATCTCGCTGGATTTAACTGTA
>QNBI01000062.1 GCA_003641675.1 Spirochaetota bacterium
AAAATGCTTTAAAAATGCTTTTAATATTGACTAATTACGGATAGGGTTGTCACGATACTGCTTTAAATGCTATTACTCTTATAAAAAATAGGTTAGAAAAATGGAAAAAGATAAAGAAACAGATATTAAAAACTCTTTCTATCAATTGTACCGTATAGTAAAAAAACTTAGAGAACCGGAAGGTTGTGAATGGGACAGAGCACAGAGCCCGCAGAGTATTAGGGGCAATTTAATTGAAGAATCCTATGAATGCATAGATGCAATAAACAACGGCGATAATGAAAATCTCCGTGAAGAACTTGGAGATCTTTACCTTCTTGTGACTATGATAGGAGAAATGAAAGAAGAAGAAGGGGCTTTCTCTCTGGAAGATGTTCTTAAAGATATCTCTGCCAAATTAATAAGAAGGCATCCCCATGTTTTCGGCAACTCAAAGGTAAATTCTATAAATGAAATAATCGACCAATGGAATGATATAAAGGAAAAAATAGAAGGCAAAAAAGCAAAGAGTTCAACACTGGAGCGAATTCCCAAGTCTCTTCCTCCTCTGGAAAGAGCGCTTGAAATCCAGAAAAAAGTTTCCAAAGTAGGTTTTGACTGGACTTCTGTTAAAGATGTATGGGCGAAATTAAACGAAGAAGAGCTGGAACTAAAAAATGCTGCTGAAAATAATTGTGCAAGTAATATTGAGAATGAAATTGGAGATGTTCTGTTCACAATTGTAAATTTATCACGTTTTTTAAATGTCGATCCGTCGCTTGCGCTTAACCATGCGAATGAAAAATTCATTAACCGTTTTCAGAAAATTGAATCTAAGCTAAAATCGGAAAATATCAGTATAAAAGAAACAAACCTTGAAACGCTCGACAAATTATGGAATCAGGTAAAGTCCGAGGAAGGACCGAAAAGTTTAAAATAGGAAACGGGTTTACCGTAAATATCTTTTGCATAGGTCTTTGTTCTGGTAATTGAAATACCGTAGGGGAAAGGCTCTGGGCCTGTAAGTTCTTCAAGTATTTTTAAAATATTTTTATTTCCTCTTTCAAGCTGCTTAATTGTAATTCGAATTCCCCTGCTATCTTTTTCCACGGAAAGAAGACCCGGGTAATTTTGCATATTATTCTTGATAAGAGCAAAGATAGTTTCACAGAATTGGCTATTAATTTTAATCAGGAATTCCGACCCCCAATACAGAGACATAAGTGATTTGCGTTTTTTAATGTTTTTCTCATTATAATCAATCAACTCCTTAATAACCAGAACCTCAATAATTTTTAATCCGGACGGAAGCATTTTATTTAATTTCTCCTTAAATATTTCGCAGCCGACGCAGTTAAAAGTTCTGGCAGCCATTATTTCTTCTTCCGATGAAATACCGAGGGAAAGAGGGCTGGCAAATTCCAATTTTGCCTTCGGGTTAAAACCCTTTGACATGACCGGGTAGAAACCTGCCCGGAAAAGGCTTCTATCGAAAATTGTCATAAGATCAAGATGGGATATGTACCGTAGTCTTCCATATTTTTGAAAACAAATAAGCATTTCACACGGGTTTTTCAAGTTGGAAGCTAAATTGGGAATGTCTTTGATGTTTTTTTTACTTTCAATTACTCTAATATTCTTATTACAAACTCCGCATGGAATAGAACAATTAGGCATACAGTCCGGAGTAATTACGCCTTTTTTTGATTTTTCATATTCCTTTAAAAGATAATTCTTTGATATTCCTAATTTAATGCTATCCCATGGAAGCTTTTCTTCCTGTTTTCTCTCTCTGTATGTATCATTCCGGACATCCCAGTCGGTCGATTTTATTATGTCACGCCAGAGATTTTTATTAACGAAATCATCCCATGCATCCAGTCTGGCTCCCTGCAGAAAAGCGTTATAGAATAACCACCCTGCCCTATCGTCGCCTCTTGATATTATGGATTCTAAAAAAGATAAGAACGGAGAATGATATCTTATTTTTATGCTTTTAGAAACAACACGATCTTTTATTCTGTAGATGGTATTTAATGCAGCCTCTTCCTCCAATTGTTTTGACCATTGAAATGGTGTATGCGGTTTCGGGATAAAAACGGATACATTTATATTCATATTTATCCTGACTGCGCTGTAAACTTCATTAATGAAGTCTAAAATCGATTCAGCCTCATCCGATGCATCACCATTAGAATCTATTACAGGAAGGCCTATCATAAAGTAGAATTTAGCACTGCGCCATCCTGCATTTTTTGCTTTTTTAAGCAAATCTATTGTTTTTTCTATAGATACAATCTTATTAATTTTGTTCTGCCAACTCTCTTTCGGGGTTTCAACAGCAAAGGTTAATCCGCTCTTTCTAACGCTTGATATTTCTGACAGAAGGTCAATCGCAAAGGTATTTATTCGAAGGGATGGAAAAGAAAAGGATACTCCGAACTGTCTATATCTATTGTTTAAATATCTTATTAATTCAAATATTCCATGATAATCTCCAGAGGATAGGGAAGAAAGCGTAACTTCCCTATAGCCGCAGCTGAATATTTGATAATCGATCTGCTGTACAATTCTATCAAAGTCCATCTGCCTGTAGGGGCGGTAAAAAATAGAAGCAGAACAAAACCTGCAGTTATGCGGGCAGCCTCTCATTATTTCTACAATACCGTGGTCCTGTACAGTTTTAAAATTAGGAACCAATGCAGGTACTACTACAGGCGTCTTTACTGCTGTTTTTGATTCTGTTTTTACCGGTATTTTTGAACCGCCGAAACCATTCCAGATTGCTCTTTTTGTATTCCCTTTTTTCCCTCTATGCCAAATATATGGACTTGAATAAATCACCTTTAACAAATCATCTCTGCCAGCACCTTTTAACTTTAAATCTGCAAGTTCCGGAAATACTTCCTGGCTCCAGTTTTCGGCTTCTCCTATAAATACTGCATCGGAAAAAGAACCGTAAGGTATGGGATTAATTGTTGAAGGCCCGCCAATAATTATTATAGGGTCATGGTATGTGCGGTTAGACGCGACGGGAGAGATACCGCCAAGGTCAAGAATATTAAGAATATTTGTAAAGGTAAGTTCATAAGCTACTGAAAATCCTATAATATCAAATTCTGAGAGCGGAATTCTCGATTCAAGAGAAAAAAGAGGTATTTTAAGTTTTCTTAATATTTCTTCGAAATCCGGTGCAGGGGCAAATACTCTTTCACATGTTACATTTTCAAGACTGTTAAATAAACCATAGAGAATTTTAATGGAAATATTCGACATCCCGATTTCGTATAAATCAGGATATGAGAGTAAAATATTTAATTTTAACGGGCTAAAAACAGGAGCGGAACCGTACTCACCACCTGTGTATCTCCCGGGCCGCTGAACAGAATGGAGAACTCTGTTCATAACATTATCAGGAATTTGTTTTTTCAATTTAAAATAATCTTCTCTGCATGTTAATATTATTTAAAATAGCAACACCTATCAAAGCTGTCCAGAGAGAAGATCCTCCATAAGACAAGAAAAACAGTGGTAACCCTGTAATAGGCATAATACCGATTGACATGCCTATATTTACTATAGCATGCAAAAATAACATGGATACAATACCGGTACCTATTAGAGTTGCGTAATTTTCCCGTGATTTATAAGAAATATATACCCCGCGAAGCAAAATAATGAGAAAAAGAGCAAAAATAAGAATACATCCGAGAAAACCCCATTCTTCTGAAAGAATTGAGAATATGAAATCAGTACTTTGCTGAGGAAGGAATCTATAGTGGCTTTGCGTTCCTTTAAGGAATCCTTTACCCCAAAAACCGCCGGAACCGACTGCGGTAATGGACTGAATAATATTCCACCCTGAACCTCTCGGGTCTATATCCGGCTTAAGGAATATAATGAGTCTCATTATCTGATAATTTTTCATGAAATGACGTGCAGCTATATTCGAAAACATTGCTAAAATTGCAATTAGCGAACTGTATGTAATCCAGTAAAAATATCTGCGCCGAAACAGAAAATATCCGAGAGCAGCAATTAGTAAAATAATAGAAATGGAGATCAAAAAGTATTTATATACGGATGGGTCGGACAGAATGTTTAACAGGGGACTGTTTTCGGTAATTATATATTCCTTTATTGCAGAAAAAGATATTAATATACCCGCCACCAATGCTACGAAAATCAAAAACATGATATGTTTTAAATCTGCACCAGCTATGAATGCCATGAACAGAAATATTGGAAAATAAACAATAGCAGTCCCTGTATCTGGCTGAAGAAGTATTAACGCCATAGGTACAAGAACAATAATAAAACCTATTAAAAATTTTGACAATTTTTTAATTTCTTTTTTGACAGAATAAAAATAATAGGCAAGAAATAGGATAACACTTATTTTACTAAATTCAGATGGTTGTATACCGATATCAGCGATTCCGAGCCATGATTTTGCACCGTTAACCTCTTTCCCGATTATAGGAGTTACAATTAACAGAAGAATTGAAATAAAGTAAATATAAACAGCCCAATTTTTATACCTTTCATAGGAAATGTAGGAGAATAGAACAAAAAGAACTATACCGGAAATTGCCCAGATTATCTGTTTTATATACTCATTGGAAACAACAACTCCTGTAGAAGTAACACCGCTTGAATATATAAAAAGAATTCCGATAATAATAAGTCCCAGAACAGCAAAAAAAAGGAGAAAATCAAAACCTATAAATGAAACTTTTTTCAATTAAGTCCCCTTATGCTGCGTATATACCATGGCTTTAATGTTTTTACAGCATCCTTAAAGTCCTGGTGTGCAAAAATACCCTGAAGTATGATATTTGCTGCTTTGGGAGCCCACCATTCCCATTCATTTGCTGCCTCTACCATTACAACGACTACAATCCTGTCTTCGGGTTTATTTGTTTTATAAGGGGCATATGCTACAAACCATGAATGGTACCTGTCCTTTGTTCCGGTCTCGCTTGTGCCGGTTTTACCGGCGGATTCTACGGCTTTTGTTGTAATTACAACATGGGCCGTTCCTTTTGTAATTACACCGCGCATTGCTTCCTGTACCAATTTAAATGTGGATTTCTTAATGTGGGATATATGCTTAACCTCCGGCTTTTCTGAAGAAATTAATTTTCCCGATACAGGATCTCTTATCTCTTTTAAAATGTGCGGTTTATATATTGTTCCCTCATTTATAATCATAGAAACCACATTAGCCATTTGTATGGGTGTAACATTAATATAGCCCTGCCCTATCGAAAGGTTAATTGTATCTCCTCCCAGCCATTTCATATGATGAACCTTTTCCTTCCACTCAGGAGTCGGAACAAATCCGGATACTTCTCCAGGCAAATCTATACCTGTACGTCTGCCTAAACCGAAATCACGTACATAGGAGACTATTCTTTCTACTCCGAGTTGAAGCCCAACATTATAAAAGTAGACATCACAGGACTGTGCCAGCCCTCCAAAAAGGTCTAGTGTGCCGTGGCCTGTTTTTTTCCAGCAGTGAAATATTCTGTCTCCGTATTGAAGCTCTCCGTCACAGGTAAAGGTTGTTGTGAGAGCATTCGGGTTTTCTTCCAAAAATGCAGTTGTCATCATTATTTTAAATGTAGATGCCGGTGGGTAGGCGGACTGAATAGTCCGATTTATAAAAGGAGAAGCCGGGTTTAAGGAAAGTTCTTTATACAGTTTTTCACTGCCTTCCTGTGAAAAAATATTGGAGTCGAACCATGGGTAGGATACCATAGCGAGAACTTCCCCGGTTGCAGGTTTTAGTACTATTACAGAACCGATTCTCGGTCCTAATGCTTTTTCACTTAATACTTGAATATTTCTGTCTATTGTAAGTACAATATTCTTACCGGGAACCGGATCCACCTCGCCTACATATTTTTCCTGCAGTTTCCTTTCTTTAACATCTACGATTTTATATTTTTTACCGTCTTTCCCTCTTAAAACTTTGTCATACTCTTTTTCAATGCCGCTTTTGCCAAGAATTGTTCCGGGGCTGTAGCCCTTATTATATAGTATCTGCAGTTCCTCGTTTGTAATATTACCCACATACCCAAGCACATGCGAAAGAGAGCTCGTAACCCGATATCTTCTAATAGGCTTGTTATGCCATGTAACTCCAGGAAACTCATCTATATGTTCTGCAAGATATGCTATTTTACTATAGCTGACGCCGCTTTTTATCTCTATTGGCTGGAAAAGATGCCGGTACTTAGGAGGTATTTTCCTTTCAATAACATTACGTTTTATATCAAGAAGTCTGCTGATTTTGTTATATATAGAAGCTCTGTTTTCCGAAAGAATTTCGCCTGGGGTTATATATACTGCAAAAGATTCAATATTGTCTACAAGTGGCAGATTATAGTTTCTGTCATATATCTCTCCTCTTTGAGCCGGTATTACAATTTCCCTTTGCGTTACTTCTTTTGCTTTTTTCTTGTAATGCAAACCTTTGACAATCTGCAAATTAAAGAGATAAATGGTATAAACAAAGAATGTAAATATAATTAAAGCGGCAAATGTATAAATACGCAGTTTGGAAGACCTGTCGTCTTTCAACGAATTTCCTTTTCTCCTGGTTTTAAAACTTTAATTAAATTTAAGAGAGCGAAAAGAAAGGGAGCAAGCAGAGAATTATAGAGAATGCTAATCCAGAGGTCATGAGTGAAAAAATGTGTAGTTATTTGCGGAATAGGAAAAACAACACCCAGAACAGCTAAAAGCAGCGCTTTAATCAGAGTAGCCACTGCTACTAAAATAATAGGCATTAGAAGAGGATCTACAAAAACATTTCCCTGTATAATGCCATAGATATAACCAATAAATGTTTTTATAAAAGCATTTAAACCCATAGGGGACAAACTTAAAATATCTTCGGTAATACCCGTTACAAATCCGGTGACCTGTCCGGTCATGCTGCCTTTTCTGTATGCAATATATACAAGGACAATAAGAGAAAGATCTGGAATTACATTTGATATTTTTATTTTGTAAAGTAAAGTCGACTCAAGTATAACAGCGCTGATGAGAAGAATAAATGAAATAGGGTATTCACCACGGTTATTCTTCATTTATCTTCCTTTTTTAATACAAAGACATATTCAATATTTCCAAAATCTATAATCGGCTCTACTTTTAAAATCATGGAAGTCTCATAGCTTTTTGACCCTATGCTTCGGATTCTTCCTATATGGATTCCCTTTGGATATACCCCACCTAATCCTGAAGTTATAACAGTGTCACCGTAATGAGTCGTATCCAGAGCAGCTTTTTTTACATACTCCATAATTAGATATGGAGAACCAGAACCCTGACCCTTTAAAAGGCCTTCGTACCGGTTGTGCTGTATTCTGCCTGCCACATAGGAGGAAGGGTCCAGCAGAGGTAGTATGGTGGAACTATGCCTGTTAACAAGAACAATTTTGCCTACCAGTCCCTTAAGTCCTGATTTATACGCAACTACCGGCATTTCCCGTTTTATTCCATCTTTGTAACCTTTGTTAATTATTATCGAAGAAAAGGGAACAACTGGGTCATGGCCTATTACTTCCGCAGCTATTTGCTTATACTTTAAACTTTTTGAAAGTTTAAGCTGTTCTTTAAGCTGAGCATTTTCCTGTTTTAATTCAATAATATCCCTTGACAGACGTTCATATTCGAGCAGCTTCTCCTGCACGGATGCAAGCTCATCACGTACCCTTTTTAGTTCACTAATTGAATTCCATGTTTCACCGAACCAGTTTGATATTCCTGTTATACCTGCGTCGAAATAGGAAAATAATGATTTACCTATTTCCTTAGGTTTTTTTACGAACCCTCTGGAAGATATACCGAGCATTATTAATGAACTTATAAGCAGCACAAGGAAAACATAGCCTTTTCTATGTTTAAAAAAAGTATAATTTAATTTATTCATTAAACTGTTAAGTATTTAGATTAAAGTATTTATTCCCCATATCCCTGGGACTGTCAAGGAATTTTCCCGCACCGAGAGCTACACAGAGAAGGGGGTTTTCTGCAAGAATTACCGGAACACCTGTTTCTTTTGCTATTAGTTTCGGCAGACCTTTCAATAGAGATCCTCCTCCGGTCATTACAATTCCCCTTTCAACTATATCTGCAGCCAGCTCCGGCGGTGTCTGTCCTAAAGTTTTTTTTATTTCCTCTATAACAATATCGATCGCTTCTTCCAGAGCCTCTCTTACTTCTACAGAATCCATTTCCAGCCTCCGGGGCAATCCGGTAATAGCATCCGTACCCTTAACTTCCATTTTTTCAATCTTTTTCTCAGGTGAAGCATTGCCTATTTCTATTTTTACGTTCTCTGCGGTCTGCTCTCCAATAATAAGATTATGTACATTTCGAACATGCTTAATTATAGCTTGGTCAAATTCATCCCCGCCGACACGTATAGCATTAGAAACAACCATTCCGCCAAGAGAAATAACGGATATT
>QNBI01000063.1 GCA_003641675.1 Spirochaetota bacterium
AATAATTTTTTTTGGGTTTTTTAAGAGGTTGGGAAGCATTTTTTCAAATTCATGTTCGCCCTTATTAAGGGTATGAATAAATCTATGATATTCCGCCTGGATCTCATCTGTAATAAAATCCTTCTTTTTAAGAAGTTCAGGATAGGTATCCTTATAGAGCTCTATCACCTTTAATACAGGGCCGCTTAAAATATCCGGTTCCGGGTTAAGTTTCCGCCCGTGGCGAATGGATCTCCGTATAAGTCTCCTAAGGATATAACCCTGTCCGAGATTGGAAGGTTTAACCCCCCTTTCATCACCAAGGATAAATACGGATGCCCGTATATGATCAACGATTATCCTTATGGAATGGTCTGTTTCGGGGTCTTTGCCGTAACGTTTTCCTGTAATGTCTTCTATTATGGAAATGACGGGAGAAAATAGCTCCGTATCATAGACGGATTGTTTCCCCTGGAGCATGGCAGCGGTTCTCTCAAGTCCCATTCCCGTGTCTACTGTTTTTTGTTCAAGAGGCAGATACGAACCGGCTTCCGTTTTATTGTACTGCATAAAAACGTCGTTCCAGATTTCAAAATACTTTCCGCAGGAGCACCCGGGTCTGCATGTATGGGAGCATGGCGGTTTATCTGTGTCGATGAACATCTCGGTATCCGGTCCGCACGGACCTTTTGTTCCTGCTGGACCCCACCAGTTGTCGCTTCGCGGAAGAAAGTATATTCTTTCTTCGGGGATTCCCAAATGTTTCCATACCCTTGCAGTTTCAGTATCCGCAGGGACTTCACTGTCTCCTGCGAAAATCGTTATATGTAATTTATCCGGCGAAAATCCCAGCCACTGTTCCGATGTTAGAAATTCGAAACTATACTCAATTGCTTCTTTCTTGAAATAATCCCCAAGAGACCAGTTTCCCAGCATTTCGAAAAAGGTGAGATGCGAGGTATCGCCTACGGAATCTATATCTACAGTTCTTATACATTTCTGGTAATCAACAAGACGTTTACCGGAGGGGTGGGGTTCGCCCAGAATGTAAGGCACGAGCGGGTGCATGCCGGCTGTTGTAAACAGTACTGTAGGGTCGTTTTCAGGAATTAAGGACTGGCCTGAAATTTCTGCATGCCCGCGTGATGTAAAAAATTCAATATATTTCCTTCTTAATTCATTGGCTGTCATGGGTATGAATATTATGTACGGAGCCGAGTTATGTCAACACAAAGATTTAGGCGAAAAGTCATTCCTGTACCTGCAGAGTATATCTGCAGACCGTATAGATAGCCTAAAAATCTTCCAGCTCGTTTTTCTTATCCTCTGTTAAAAATTCTGGAAAAACGTAGACGAGCATACCTGTTTTCTTTACGCGCAATTCTGCATAGCCCTGTTTAACCAGTTTTTCAAGGTAGGATTTTGCATCTTCTATGGTAACATCTGCCTGCAATGCAACTTCGCCCGGGGACACTATGCCGCCATCCCGCTTTGCGGTTTTTAGAATAACCCTTTCCATAGAAT
Organism: Spirochaetota bacterium; assembly: GCA_003641675.1. Lineage (GTDB taxonomy): Bacteria > Spirochaetota > Spirochaetia > SZUA-6 > SZUA-6 > SZUA-6. The sequence continues at coordinate 1,504 of QNBI01000063.1, forward strand.
CTTTAGTCCTGTTCTGGAAAAAGCTCCCTATCCCAGGTCCTCCTGCTGAATTAAAGCCCTGTCTCTGACTGCTGTAGTTCCCGAACATTGCATCTCGGTACTGCTCCTGCAAATTTGCTTCACGGACCATAGTCGGGATGTAGAAAAGGTCAAATAATGCGCCCAATCCGAACAACCCGCCTGTAAAGAGATATAAAAGCCATGTTCCATATCTTCCAAGGTAGAACCTGTGAAATCCTAAAGCGCCGAAACCGGAAATAAGCCACAGCAAATATGCAATACCTGTAGAATACAAATATACTCCTCGTTTTCTTCTAAAATACTCTATTTTCGGTTCTTAGAAAAGGGTTTTATTTATGAAAAAAAATAATATTTTTTATTGACAACTGTAATTGTAAGGGTATAATGTTAGTAACGCGTATTAATAGCGCGAATAAATTAATCATTTTAGGAGGAGGAAATGAAAAAGACTCTTATTCTGCTTTTTGCATTTCTGTTTGCCTTTGCAGCAGTTTTTGCAGGAGGAAAACAGGAAGCTTCCAAAAGCGGTGGGAAGATCGGAGGTACTGTATCTGTTCTTACGGTATGGGGTGGCAGCGAACTTGAAATTTTCAACAAAATGATAAAACCTTTCGAAGAAAAAACCGGAATTAAAGTTGAACATCAGGGAACAAGGGATATTTCCGCGGTTCTCACGACTCGTATTAAAGCGGGAAACCCGCCGGATATTGCAGGGCTTCCTGGGCCTGGCCAGATGATTCAGTTTGCAAAAGAGGGTAAACTCGTTGATCTTGGAAAATTCCTTAATATGGCAAGAATGAAGAAAGACTATGCGGAAAGCTGGATCGACCTTGGTTCCGTAAATGGGAAATTAGTTGGGATTTTCTTAAAAGCCGCAGTAAAAGGCCCAATCTGGTATAACCCGAAAGCTATAAAAGCTGCAGGAATTACCCTGCCTAAGACATGGGATGAATTAATGGCAGTGTCCGAAAAACTCGCCTCACAGGGAAAAACGCCCTGGTCTATCGGCCTTGAAAGCGGTGCGGCAAGTGGATGGGCCGGGACAGACTGGCTGGAAGATATTGTGCTACGAACGGCCGGGCCTCAAAAGTATATGGACTGGTATAAGGGAAAACTTGCATGGACATCCCCGGAAATAAAAAAGGCGTGGCAGATGTGGGGGAAAATAGTTGCTAATGATAAAATGGTTTATGGGGGGAGACAATATGTACTGTCGACAAATTTCGGTCAGGCAGCAGGACCGCTCTTTGAAAATCCGCCGAAAGCGTATTTCCATCATCAGGCAACCTTTATTCAGAGTTTTATTTTAAAGCAGTTTCCGAACCTTAAACCTGTAGAGGATTTTGATTTCTTCGGGTTCCCTGAGATTAACCCCAAATATGGTAAGGCTGTCGAAGCGGCAGGGGATCTATTCGGAATGTTTAACGATACCCCCCAGGCGAGGGCATTAATGGAATATCTAACAACAGCAGAGGCACAGAGCTACTGGGTAAAAGCATCCAACGGGATATCTCCGAACCGAAGTGTTCCATTATCCGATTATCCCGACCCGCTTACAAAGAATGCAGCAGAAATATTAACCGGTGCAGATATAGTTGCATTTGATGCATCTGATATGATGCCCTCTGCAATGAATCAGGCTTTCTGGTCTGCTGTAATGAGTTATGTACAGAATCCTTCCAAACTGGACAGTATTCTCGAAGGGCTGGAAAAAGTCAGAAAAACAGCTTATTAGTAACTAGACGGAAATAAGGCGGGGACAAACGGTTTCTTTTCCCCGCCTTTTCCCGACCAATTTATTTAAAAAGGTATAAGTATGAGTATAAAAACATTATTACTGGCTGTGGGCGCAGTTGTGGGAGTCCCGGCAGTGCTTATAGCTTATGTAAGGTTAGGCGAGGGGCTTATAGGGAAAATTAAGGGGAAAAAACAGTTAAATGTGAGGCCCTGGCTGTGGCTTTTTCCTGCTTTTATCTTACTTATTGTCTTTCTTATATACCCGGTTGTTAATACGTTTATTTTAAGTTTTAAAAACGCGTCTTCCTCTTCTTTTGTAGGTTTAAAGAACTATATTTTTATATTTACAAACCATGACATGCTAATAGCATTAAAGAATAACCTGTTATGGCTGGTATTTGTAACTCTCCTGACAATAACGCTTGGGCTTTTAATAGCCGTACTAACAGACAGGATAAAGTATGAGGCAGTGGCAAAGGCCTTTATCTTTCTTCCAATGGCTATATCTGCTGTTGCGGCAGGTGTTATATGGAAGTTTATGTATGAGTTTAAACCAAAGGGTACCGAGCAGATAGGAACCGTTAATGCATTTTTTACGGCAGTGGTTCCGAATTTTGAACCAAAGGCATGGCTTTTTAATCCGCCTATTAATACGTATGCTCTAATGATTGTATATATATGGATGTGGACAGGATTTTGTATGGTAATTCTCTCTGCAGGTTTAAAGGGTATTCCGAATTCGCTTTTAGAAGCTGCCAGGATAGATGGAGCCAATGAGTGGAAAATATTCTGGAAAATAATAATACCTACTATGAGTTCCACAATAATTGTTGTTGCAACAACTATGGTTATTAATGTACTAAAAGTATTTGATATAGTTTATGTAATGACAAACGGAACTCTCGGGACAGAAGTTATTGCCAATAGAATGTATAAAGAAATGTTTAATTTCCATGATTTTGGAAAGGCGAGTGCAATAGCAGTGGTGCTCCTGCTGGCAATAATACCGGTGATGCTCGTTAATATAAAACGATTCGGCCAGAGAAGGGGGTAAGCCATGAATACTGCAGGTGCAAAACACAATATTTTGGTAAAAATAGTAAGCAGGGGGCCTTTGAACCTTATAATTCTCTTAATATGCGCTGCATGGCTTATTCCCTCTTTCGGTCTCTTTGTAAGTTCCTTTAGGCCTGCTCATCTTATACTTTCTACCGGATGGTGGAAAGCCTTTAAGAGCCCCTTTGCATTTACACTTGAAAATTACAGTAAAGTTTTATCAACAGCTAATATGGGGCGGAGTTTTATTAACAGTCTTTTAATATCTATTCCGGCCACTGTCATGCCAATACTTATAGCGGCATTTGCAGCTTATGCTTTCGCCTGGATGCATTTCCCCGGGCGCGATTTCCTGTTTCTGTTAGTTGTAGGACTTCTCGTTGTGCCTATCCAGATGACCTTAATACCTGTTCTTATGCTTTTTAATAAGCTGCACCTAACCGGTACTTTTCTTGGTATATGGATAGCTCATACCGGCTATGGGCTGCCCTTTGCTGTGTATCTTTTAAGGAATTTTATAGGCGAGCTGCCCGAGGAGATGTTTGAGTCGGCACATCTTGACGGTGCATCTCATTATACTGTATTTTTTAAGCTCGTCCTGCCTACTTCCGTGCCTGCACTTTCGTCTCTTGCGATATTTCAGTTTATGTGGGTGTGGAACGACCTTCTTGTAGCTTTGATATTTTTAGGCGGTAATCCTTCGGTGGCACCCATGCCGCTGACAATAAGCAATCTGGTTAATTCATACGGCGGGGGATGGGAATACCTTACATCCGCTGCATTTATATCGATGTTGCTCCCGATTGTAATATTTTTCAGCCTGCAGAAATACTTTGTACGGGGGATATTAGCAGGATCGGTAAAGGGATAGAAAAAAGGATTAAGTAATGAAGCAGAAAAAAATATCTGCGGTTGATGTTGCAGCAAGAGCAGGAGTTTCAAGAACAACAGTCTCCTTTGTAATTAATAATTCGCCCGGTAAAATGATTTCCGAGGAGACCAGGCAGAGAGTGTTAAAGGCTGCAAAAGAACTCGGATATGAGCCCAACGAATATGCAAGAGGACTGGTACAGATACGTCATAATTCTATCGGGGTTTTTATATGTCATACTCAGTCGATTTTTTCAGATGCATATATACCAAAAGTTATAGAGGGAGTTGCGCAGACACTTAATAAATTCAGGTTTCAGCTAATTCTGCAGCCCCTTAGGTTGGAACAGTCCGATTATCTTAAAATTGCAAAAAAGGATAATCTGGACGGTGTAATATTCATTAATGTTCATGATGAAAGTACTGACTTTAAGTAACTTGCTGATTCTGAATTTCCTTTTGTAATTATAGGAACTGTTAAAAATAAGGAAGTTATCCAGGTGGATATTGACAATAGAAAATCTGCAAAGGAAGTTGTGACATACCTGTTGAAATTGGGCCATAGGAAAATAGGAATGATAGCGCATGCTTCTGTTGTTTATAATGCTTCCTTTTCCCGTGTAGAAGGCTATAAAGAGGCCATGCGGGATGCAGAGGCAACTGTTAGCGAAGAATGGATTAGGGTAGCTGATTTTTCGGAAGAGAGTGGTTACAGGGCTATGAAAGAGCTGTTAAGACTTAGAGATCCTGTAACAGCTGTATTCGCTGGAAATGATGTTATTGCATACGGAGCTATAAAAGCGATTCAGGATGCAGGGCTTAATATTCCAGACGACATATCTGTTGTAGGTTTTGATGATGACTACCTTTCAAGATATCTAAACCCTCCTCTCACAACAATTACTCTGCCTGCCTCAGGATTAGGGTCTCAGGCGGCTAAACTGCTTATAGATATTATTTCAGGCGAAAAAATTCTGGAACCTAAAAGAGTTATACTTCCGACACTTTTTTCTATTCGAAAATCCTGCAGAGAGATCATTTAATTAACGGAGAGACCATGTTAAACAATACAACAGAGTATCAGTATAGAGAGATAATCCTGGAAAAATACAGTCGGTACGCTGACATCTCTTCTATAAAAAGTGAAGCAGAATCTCTTAAGAGTGTACGCATTCTTAACATTAATTCTGTTTCACACGGCGGAGGTGTGGCTGCAATACTATCAAAAATTGTGCCTCTAAAGAATAAACTTGGTATTTTGACCCACTGGTATGTTCCTGAATCTGCAGCAGATGATTTTTTTGTTGTGACGAAAAAACAGCATAATATGTTTCAAGGACAAACAGAGGCTGTTTTAAGTGAAGCGGAAAAGAATCTTTACTGGAAAACTCAAAAATTGTGTGCGGAAGAGATAAAAAAAGATATCGGTACATACGATATTGTTGTAGTTCATGATACCCAGTTTCTTGGGTTAATAAATTATCTTAAGAGGGATGGTCAAAAATGGATTTACCGTTGTCATATAGATACGACTAACCCTAATCCGGATATTGTAAAATTTTTTAAACCTGTTATTGTTAAATACGATGCGTCGGTGTATCATCTTAAAAGTTATATATTAGAAGGTTCTCCCAATCCTTTTATTATGCCTCCTTCCACAGATCCTTTTGAGCCGAAAAACGACCTTTCTGCTGTTACTCAAAAATTTATACAGGATGTAATTAGTTCATTTGGTCTTGACTATAAAAAACCGATTCTCCTTCAGGTCGGCAGGTTTGACCCTGCAAAGGGATACGAAGACGTATGTATGGTGTTTAAGGAGGTAAAGAAGTCTATGCCGGATGTTCAGCTTCTTTTAACCGGCGCAGGGGCTAAGGATGATCCCGAATTTAAACCATATCTTAAAAGAGTAAAAAGCCTTGTTTCGGGATATAATGATGCCGTTGTACAGGCTATGCCGTTTGATGTATTAAAACTTAATGCTGTACAGCAGGCGGGAACAATTATATATGCTCTTTCTAATAGAGAAGGTTTCGGTCTTGTAGTTTCGGAGGCTTCCATAAAGGCAAAACCGGTAATAGTTAGAAATGTGGGCGGCTTACCAGAGCAGGTGGTAAACGGAAAAACAGGGTATGTTGTGCAATCGGTTGATGAAGCTGTAAAACGGACACTGGAGCTTCTAAAGAACAAGGATAAAAGAATATCAATGGGAAAAACAGGAAGAGAGTATATACTTTCAAAATTCATTACTCCCATTCATGTAAAGAATTATATCACTCTTTTTAAAAGGGTGTTAGGACAGCTTTAAAATAAACAGACACTTCCGGGGGATATTAGGGGTACAGCCTGGAGATAGTACGCGGGAAAGGGATTGCCTCGCGTACATGCCTGTTGCCTGTTATCCAGGTAATGGTTCTTTCCAGCCCTAATCCAAATCCGGAGTGCGGTACAGAGCCGTATTTACGGAGATCAAGGTACCAGTCATATGCGGACTCCGGAAGTTTTTCTTCCTTTATCCGGGAGAGAAGCTTGTCATAGTTATCCTCGCGCTGAGAGCCCCCTATGATTTCTCCATAGCCTTCCGGTGCAAGAAGGTCTGCACAGAGAACAGTTTCTGTATTTTCCGGATTCTCTTTCATATAAAAAGCCTTGGCGTGTTTAGGGTAGTTCGTTATAAAAATAGGCTTTTCAAACTGCTCAGTAAGGACTGTTTCCTCGTCTCCTCCCAGGTCATCACCCCATTTAACAGGTTTTCCGAGTTTTTTAAGCATTTTAACGGCTTCCGAATATTCAATCCTGGGGAAACCGGATGTAATTTTCTTTAACGGTTCTATATCCCTTTCAAGGGTTTTAAGTTCTTTTTCATTATTTGTAAGAATATCTTCAACAAGAGAGCATATCATTTCTTCCTGCAGATCCATATTCCCGTTATTTTCAAGAAAGGCAATTTCTGCTTCTAACATCCAGAATTCTGTTAAATGGCGTCTTGTTTTTGATTTTTCCGCCCTGAAAGTGGGCCCGAAATTAAACACTTTACCGAAGGCCATACATGCCGCCTCCAGGTATAGCTGGCCTGTCTGCGCAAGATATGCTTTTCCCATATTGAAATACTCCACTGAGAAAAGGGTGCTTGCACTTTCACCTATTGAGCCTGTAAGGATGGGGGTATCAATTAGTATGAATCCTTTTTTATGAAAAAAGTTCCTTAAGGAAATTACAGCCTGGTTTCTAATTTTTAATA
>QNBI01000064.1 GCA_003641675.1 Spirochaetota bacterium
ACGATTAAGAACGGCGATTTTATATCTGTTGAAAAAATGTTAGGGTATAGTTATATTGTTGAGATACCGGAAAATATATCTATAAGGAAAGATAGTGATAAATTAGTAGTTGAAAAGAGAAAACTTGTACAGGTATTACCGGACTCAGGAAACTACAGAGTACTGGTAAACAGCGGAGAGAAAGAGTATAAAACAGAGGTTGAAATAGTTAAGGATAAGCTTCTAATTGGACAAAGTGATAATACGAGAGTAAAAACAATACTCTTTTTAAAATAAAATTAATCAGGAGGTTCTTTTTAATGTCATTGGCAAAAGAAACAAAGGAAAAAATAATTGGTAAATTTGGTCACAACGAGAAAGATACCGGTTCAGCGGAAGTACAGATTGCACTAATTACAAAGAGAATAGAAGAGTTAACAGAGCACTTCAAGATTCACAAGAAGGATCATAATTCGAGGAGAGGTTTGCTGCAGCTGGTTGGCCAGAGGCGGAAACTTCTGGATTATCTAAAAAAGAAGGATTTGGAAAAGTACAGAGAAATCCTTAAAAAGCTAAATTTAAGAAAATAAAGTTAAGTTAAAAGGAAAATAATTATTATGTTACATCAAGTAAAATTACGTATTGGAGATGAAGACCTGGTTTTGGAAACAGGCAGGATGGCAAAACAGGCAAACGGGGCCGTACTTGCTACATATGCGGGTTCGGCAGTTTTAGCCACGGTTTGCTGTTCGGATAAGAAAATTGAAGACCTGGATTATATACCTCTTTCAGTTGAATACAACGAAAAGTACTATGCTGCAGGTAAAATACCTGGCGGTTTTATAAAGAGAGAGGGCAGGCCAAAGGACAAAGAAATTCTGGTATCCAGACTTATTGACCGGCCGATGAGACCTCTCTTTAATAAAGAATTTAAGAGGGAGATTCAGATTGTACCTACAACAATTTCTACGGATCAGATAAATCCGCCGGATATTATTGCGATGGCTGCATCATCTGCGGCAGTAATGATTTCTGATATACCATTTAATGGGCCTGTAGGAGCTGTTAGAGTAGCTTTTCTCGATGATGGTTTCATTATTAATCCCACTTTTGACGAAATCGAAAGAGCGAAACTCGATATTGTTGTTTCCGGTACAGAAGAGGGAATAACAATGGTAGAAGGCGGGGCGAAGGAGATTTCGGAAGATATTCTGCTTAAAGCAATAGAAGAAGCACACGGGTATATAAAGGAAATATGCAGAATACAGATAGAACTAACGGAACTTGCAGGAAAGGAAAAAATTGCTATTTCGGATGAAAAAGGAGAATTTCCTCTAAAAGATAAGATTCGGGAATGGGCCTATCCCAAGATGGAGGAGGCCTGTTTTGTAGCCGGCAAACAGATCCGCTCTGCCGCAATAAAAAAAGTAAAAGAAGAGGCACTTTCATTTTTTGCTGAAGATATGGAAGAGGGGCAGGAAAAAGCTGTAAGTGCTGTATTCGAAGATATAGAATCGGAAATAGTAAGGAAATCTATACTCGAACGAAAAATGCGTACAGATGGCAGAAAGCCGGAGGATATACGTAATATTACCTGCGAAGTGGATGTATTGCCTAGAACTCACGGTTCAGCACTCTTTACAAGAGGAGAAACACAGGCTCTGGCAGTTACAACGCTGGGCACGGTGTATGATGAACAGATAATGGATGATATAGAAGGGGACGCACGTAAAACATTTATGCTCCATTACAATTTTCCGCCTTATTCTGTAGGTGAAACGGGCCGTCTTGGAACGGGAAGAAGAGAAATAGGACATGGACATTTAGCAGAAAGAGCAATTTCTGCCGTGCTGCCTTCAAAGGATAAATTTCCTTATACGATTAGGATTGTATCGGAAATACTGGAATCTAACGGCTCGTCTTCTATGGCTACGGTATGTGGAGGTACATTAAGCCTGTTAAATGCAGGAGTACCAATAAAAAAATCCGTTGCCGGAATAGCAATGGGGCTGGTAACAGATTCGGATAAGTTTGTAATTCTATCCGATATTCTGGGGGAAGAAGACCACCTCGGCGACATGGATTTTAAAGTTGCAGGCACGGAAGACGGCATAACTGCGTTTCAAATGGATATTAAAATTGCCGGTGTTGATTATGAAATTCTTTCAAAGGCCCTTGAACAGGCAAAAGAAGGAAGAAAGAAAATATTGAGTATTATGAATGATACCATAAAAGAACCGAGGAGCTCAATTTCCGATTTTGCTCCAAAGATAATGTCAATGCATATAGACCCGGATAAAATAGGAGCCGTAATAGGATCAGGTGGAAAAGTTATAAAAGGTATTTCGGAAAAAACAGGTGCTACAATTAATATTGAAGACACGGGTGATTTGGTTATTTACTGTAAAGACAAGAAAGGCGCAGAAGAAGCTAAAGCTATTATTGAAAGCCTTTTAGAGGAACCCGAAGTTGGTAAAATATATAATGGCACAGTAAAACGCATAATGGATTTTGGAGCGTTTATAGAAATACTCCCAGGCAAAGAAGGGCTGTGTCATATTTCAAAATTATCCGACAAACATGTTCAAAAAGTGACAGATGTCCTCGAAGAAGGCCAGCAGGTTACTGTTAAGCTAATTGAAATAGACAGGATGGGAAGACTCAATCTTAGCATTAGAGATGTTAATGAAGATACATCAGAAAATAATTCTCATAGCGACGGAAAAGGGCAGGAAACCAGAGATCATGGCAGACGGTCTTATCATAAGCCAAGGCGGAGATAAAATTGATAGAAGCCAGAAATCTGTCGAATGGTGCAACTGTATTATTTGAAAGAGTAACTGCAACGAGCACCGTTTCGGTAGGTTTCTGGTATCCCTATGGTTCAAGGGATGAAAAAAAAGGACAGTACGGGTTTTCTCATTTTCTAGAGCACATGCTTTTTAAAGGTACGAATAAAAGGAATGCTTATGAGATTGCCCAGGAAATAGACAGAGTGGGAGGAATGATAAACGCCTTTACGGAGAAAGAAGTTACCTGCTTTTACTGCACCATACCTAAAAACAGCGTAAAAACAGCGATAGATGTACTGTCGGATATGATAGTTAATTCCCGGCTGGACAAAAAAGAAATAACCAGGGAAATGCCTGTTGTACTTAATGAAATACGTTCTATTGAAGATTCTCCGGACGAAAAAGCGCATGAATTATACCTTAAATTAATGTGGGGCAAACACCATCTGGCAAATAGAATTACAGGAGAAGAAGAGGATGTACGTGCAATTACTTATACTAATCTAACCAACTACTACAAAACGAGGTACCATCCTGCAAATCTTATCATATCAATTGCGGGTAATATAAATATTGATGATGTTTATACTTACCTTGAGAGTATTTTTGGCAACCTAAAAGCGGACAAATATATTACAGAACGGGAAAAACCAGAGGATAGAGTATTTGCAGATCAAATTAAAAGCAAATTCGATCAGGTCCATATATATACCGGGACTGGATATACAGCTTCTCCTGAACTGGAAGAGTACTATGATATGGTTGTTTTCAGCACGTTAATGGGAGAATCTATAAGTTCACGGCTTTTCCAGGCTTTAAGAGAGGAGCAGGGTTTATGTTATTCTGTATACTCATTTCGTACTTATTTCTCTGATACAGCTCAATGGACAGTCTATGCAAGTACAGCTCCATCGGATTTAAAAAAACTATTAAATTCATTAAAAACAGAAATCGAAAAGGTAAGGGAAAATAAACCGGAGATAGGGGAAATCGAAGATGCAAAAACACATCTTTTGGGCGGAATTACGATTGCAAAGGAAGATATGGAAACAAGAATGAAACGCCTTGCACGTCAGTATATTCTTCGTGGCAGAATATTTAACTTTAAGGAATCTGTTGATAATATAAAAAAGGTCAATAAAAGAAGAATTGATCATCTTATAAATAAGATAATTGCAGAAAGGAAATTTAATCTTCTTGTATATGGCAAAGGTAGGACAGGCATTAAATCTAATGAAGAATACTTCACTTAAAAGATAATGAACGAGATTATAATTACATATAAGACAGACAATGGCATTGCACCTCTCTATAAAACTTTAAATGCTTCCGGCGCAGATCTCTTTGCAAAACTTAGCAAAGAGGTCGTTATAAGCCCGGGAGAGAGATACCTTATACCAACAGGACTATATATTGAAATACCTGAAGGATATGAAGCACAGATAAGGCCGAGATCGGGACTTGCTGCAAAATACGGCATTACGCTGCTTAATGCTCCCGGAACAATAGATTCTGATTATAGAGGCGAGGTGAAAGTATTGCTTATAAATCTCGGAGATAAAGTTTTTACAATTCATAACAAAGATAGAATAGCTCAAATAGTATTTGCCCCTGTTACAAGGGGAATCTTTAGACTTGTTTCCCGAATATCGGAAACCGATCGAGGCAAAGGCGGGTTTGGTTCTACAGGCTACAGGGGTGAATGAAATATCTATATATAGTTATTTTTATTACAGCTTTTTCTGTTTTCTCCTGCACAACAGGAATAAAACAAACCAAACTCTCTTTGGCAGAAAATAATAAATACGACAATTCAAATATTTCTATTAAAAATAAAAAAAATAAAATTGAAAAGAAAGAAAATGCCAGACAAAAAACAAAAAATACCGCTGCGCTGATGCTTGCACAAGTAAAAGAAGCTTACAATTCGGGGAATTTTTCAAAATGCCTTAATGCGGCAAGAGAATTAAGGATAAAATATCCGTTCTCAGATGAAATTTATCCGGCTTTATATTTAAGCGGCCTTGCAGAAATAAAGCTGGATGAACCTTACAGAGCACGCTACTTCTTTAAAAGGCTTTTATCTCTAATTCGGAAAAATAATTCAACAAGTTCCCAGATGAAGGACCTTAAATATAAAACAGAGGTCATGCTAGGAGATATACTTTATAAAGAACATCTGTATAATGAGTCGTTAAAATACTATACAGAAGCGGCAAAAGCTAAAAAACGCAAAGAGGTTTCTGCTGTATTTTTAAGAATGGCGGAAATATTTTACTATGAGAAAAAAAATATCCATGATGCCAGATTTTATTTCTTAAAAATAAACCCTGAGAAAATTAGAAAAGATAGACATACGGCATATATACAACTAAAAAACCGACTGGAATGGGAGAATCTGCTGCCGGAAGATTTAGGCATAAATGATGGTAATATATCTGCTGTTGCGGCGGACGGAGATGATTTATGGATTGGTACCTGGAACGGAGGCATAGCCAGGTATAATATGAGCATGGGGAAAACTGCCGTATTTAAAAAGGGGGCAGAGAGTCTTGTTCCAAGAACTGTACGGACAGTAGAGATAACAAAAAGAAGAGTATGGGTTGGAAGCTTCTCCGGTTTATCATACTATTCAAAGGCTTCATCGAAATGGTACGCTATAAAAATATTCAGCAGCCCTGAACCGGTAAAAGTAGAAACTATAAAAAGCGTTAATGACAGACTCTATATTGGAACATTGGGAGAGGGATTATGGTTTGGAACTGAGTTGAATGTGCAGAATTTTCATAGGCTTGATTTCCCTTCGCAGTTTATTAACTGTATAAGCTACTATAATAATTATCTTCTAATAGGAACCATGGATATGGGGATATTTATTCTAAACATAGAAACAGGGAAAATAACCAATTTTCGAGATTTATTTCCAGGATTTACGCCGTTAAATATAACAACAATAATTACGGGATGGAATACAGATTTATGGATTGGAACATATGGTAGGGGTCTTTTTCACTTGATTAAAAAATCAGGCAGAATGGAAATATACACAAAAGAAAACGGGCGTATTCTGGATGATTGGATATTAAGCAGTGTTAAAACTGCGAATGGTTTATACTTTGGTACATTTGGCGGAGGCCTTATACATGTTGAAAAAAAGGGAAATATAATTAAGAATATAAGTCTTAAAGATGGATTGAGTTCTTTAGATATATCAGCTCTGGCATATGCTAGGCCTCTTGTAATTTTAGGTACGCTTGGAATGGGAATAACTATTTTCTATGAAGATATCAAAGAGTAGAAGTTATTTAACTACATACAGTTATGTTTCGAAGGAATTTCTTCTCTCCTTTGTTATTGCGTTCTTATTCTTCTTTATTATATTTTTTATAAATCAAATTCTTGTTATGGCGGAGCAGATCTTTTCCAAAAAAGTCCCTTTCTGGGATGTTATACGCTTAATTATCTATTCCATGCCTATCTTTCTGGCATTTTCTTTTCCTTTCGGGGCTCTGGTAGGAGCGTTAATGGCTATAGGAAGACTGTCATCGGATAATGAAATACTGGCATTCCAGGCAGCTGGAATATCACTAATGAGGATAATTATTCCTTTGCTTATTTTGGGAATTATACTTTCTGCTGCTTCCTTTATTACCAATGATTACTTCCTGCCTTCAGGTAATATCAAACTGGGGAAAATATACAGAAAGATTATATATCAGAATCCCGCAATTGAATTGGAACCATATTCCATAAAGAGATACAGAGACACATTTATTATAACAGGAGCTATTAACGGACCGATAATAAACAATATCACAATTATTGACAGAACGGAAAACCGAGAGAAACGAACTATTCTTGCAGATTCTGCTGAGCTTGAGAAGGAGAGCAAGCAGCAAGGGGTTGTATCTCTTAATCTTTCCAATGTAGTGGTACTGGAAACAAAGAGGGATAATCCTGCGTCCTATGATTATGCTGTTTCAAAGAATCTTATATATAATATATTAATCAAAGATACGAACTATTCTATCGGGAGTATTGGCCCTGCAGAGATGAGCTCTTTAGATGTATGGAGAGAGATAGAAAAAAAGTCAGAGAAACTAAGAGAAAGGAAAATAACGAATAAGATAAAAGTAGAGAAATTGAGGTATAGATTAAGACTTACAGTAGAAAAAGCAGTTGATTCTGCTACTTTAAATCGGGTATATAACAAAAAAAAAGAAAAAGAAATTATTTCCCAATATAATAATTTCAATAAAACGGAAAAAAGAAAAATTACGGATAGAAGTTTAAGACTGTATAAGCTCGAATTTTATAAAAAATTTGCAATACCACTTGCATGTTTTATTTTTATAATTTTTGCATTTCCTACCGGCCTATTTGCAAGAAAAAGCGGACGAGCTGTTGGGTTTGGAGTCGGTCTTTTGGTTTCCTTTGCATATTGGAGCATGCTGTTTCTTGGCCATTCACTAGGAATTAGAATGCAAATGTCGCCATTTTTATCTATGTGGATGGCTAATTTTGTTATACTAATTTTAGCTTTTGTTATGCTGCTTGTCAGGATTAAAAGATGAAAACAATTCATTCCATGATACTGCGTTCCTTTATTCCTATTTTTCTTGCTTCTATACTTTTTTTTATTTTGATTTTACAGCTTGCGGATCTTTTTTCTAATTTATGGCGCTACTTTAATAATGATATAAGCATACTGCAGATGGGGAATATTGCACTACTGTATATACCTCAGTGTATAGAATATTCAATACCAATTGCTCTTTTATTTTCAATTTCATTCACTCTTGGAATTCTTTATGCAAATAATGAATTAATTGCAATACTGGGTTCAGGAATAAGTTTCTACAGACTTATTTTCCCGTTTATTATAATAAGCTTGCTATTATCGGTGTTTAATTTCTGGTTTAATAATAGTATTGTTATTCCAACGGTTAAAGAAAAAAATAATCTATACAGAGAATTGTTAAAAATAAATGTCTCCTATAACAGAGCAAATGCAACAGTAATAAGTGATGATAACAGAACGATATACCAGACAGAGTATTATGATGATAAAAAGAGAACACTAACCGGGGTAATTATAATTGTGAGAGCGAATGATTACTCATTTTCGAAGAGGTTAGACGCCTCCTGGGCGGAATGGAACGGAAAAAATTGGGTTCTGCATAACTGTACAATTTATACATGGGATAAAATTAAGGATTCCGTTTCAATTATGCGCCTGCTTAAATATTCGGATACTGGTCTTAAAAAAGAACCGGATTCTTTTAGAAAGATATCACGAAAAGTAGATGAAATGAATTATAGAGATGGTATAAAATGGGTTGAGACATTAAAGAAATCCGGTCTTCCCTTTAGAGAAGCATTGACAAACCTCTATAAAAAGATAGCATTCTCTTTAACACCGTTAATTGTAGCGTTAATTGCAGGTGCAGTGGGGAGTTCATTTAAAAAAAATATTCTTCTAATGAGCCTTTTAGTGTCTCTTTCGGTTTCTGTTGTTTACTATGTATTGCAGATGGTTGCTGTTATTATGGCAAAGAATGGCTACATTCCTCCTCTTGCAGGCGCATGGGGGGCTTTTATATTTTTTCTG
>QNBI01000065.1 GCA_003641675.1 Spirochaetota bacterium
ATAGGCGATATTTCAAAATGGGACCCGATTAACTGGGATGATTTCTTTGTTCCTGTAAGAAACTACTACACAATAAACGGGAAACACTACTCTTTGCCCTTTAACTCTTCAACACCGTTACTCTATTACAACAAGACATTCTTTAAACAGGCAGGGTTAGATACCAATAAACCGCCTGCAACTTTCCAGTCGGTAATCGATGTAAGCCAGAAATTAAAGGCATCCAGTCTTAAACTCAAAGCCCCCATAACCTGGAATCTTCACTCCTGGTATTTTGAGCAGTTCCACTGTGTTATGAATGCACCATTTGTCAACGAAGATAACGGAAGAGGAACAAAGCTCCCCACAAAGGTACTTTTTAACGGAGAAGCAGGACAGAAAATTCTCTCCTGGTGGTCCGGAATGGAAAAAGACGGATTATTCCTAGATGTAGGCCCTGGCTGGGCAAACCACAGAGCGGCATTCGGCTCCGGAGATGTTGCTATGGTAATGTCTTCTACTTCCGATGTTAACCAGCTCACAGGACTTCTTGATAAAAAAGGATGGGAAATGGGAACCGGATATATACCAAGACCTGAAGGCGCCAAAGGCGGAGTAGCAATCGGAGGAGGTTCTCTCTGGATAACAAACGGACAGTCCAACGAACAGCTGCTTGCTGCATTGAAACTGGTGAAATTCATCTCAAGCGATGAGCCTCAGATGCGTTGGCATAAAGGTACAGGATACTTCCCTGTGAGAAAAACAGCTATGGATAAACTTAAATCCGAAGGCTGGTTTAAGGATAATCCTAATTTCCTGACTGCATTTAACCAGCTTCTTGACAGTCCTTCCACAAACAATACAGCAGGTGCACTTATGGGTCCATTCCCTGAGGCAAGAACTTTCATCCAGACAGCAATACAAAAAACATACGCAGGCACACCGGTTAAGGCTGCTCTAGATGAAGCAGCGGCGAAGACCGATAAGGCAATTACAGAGTGGAATTCTTTTTACAAATAAACTATTGTTAGATTGGTTTATTATCTGTTATACTTAAGGCTGCAATAACTGCAGCCTTAAGTTTTAAAAACGGAGTTAAATATGCAGTCTTACTTTAAAAACAAGTGGCTCCCGTACTTACTGCTTTCCCCAACCTTGATTATTCTTTTGATATTTTTATTTTACCCAGCTTTCGAGACCTTTCTTTTAAGCCTGTATAAAGTTGCGCCTTACGGCAACAGAAAAATATTTGTAGGGCTTTACAATTTTAAGCAGATGTTTCGGGATAGCGACTACATTTACAGTTTCGTGCTTTCTCTAATTTTTTCTGTTGTTGTTGTAGCAGCCGGACTTTCAATTTCTCTTTTAATTGCCCTGCTTTTAAACCAAAAAATTAAAGGTGCAAGAGTATACAGGTCATTGTTAATCTGGCCATATGCCCTTTCACCTGCTATTTCGGGGGCAATTTTCCGGTTTCTTTTTAACCCTTCCAACGGGTACATGGGATACTTTACTCAGGTACTTTTCGGCATATACCCTAAATGGCTGACCAATGGAAACCTTGCATTTATTGTTATGATAATTGCCGCAACATGGAAAAATTTAGGTTATAATATAATATTTTATCTTGCAGGATTACAGAATGTTCAGAAGGAAGCCCTTGAATCAGCTTCTATAGACGGCGCAGGAGCAACGAAACGTTTTTTCGCTATTACTTTTCCTCTGTTATCCCCAACTACATTTTTCCTTCTTGTTATGAATGTTATTTATGCATATTTTGCATCCTTCGGCCTAATTGATGTTCTTACAGAGGGCGGACCTGCCAATGCGACCACTATCCTCATTTACAGGCTCTATAGAGACTTCTTTATAAATTCAAGGGTCGGTTATGCAGCGGCAGAAAGTTTTATCTTATTCCTGTTAGTTGTTGGAATAACAGTCTTACAATTTAAAACAACCGGAAAAAAAGTTTATTACCAGTAAAGGAAAGCCATTATGACAAGTAGAAAGAGAAATGCATTAATATATAATATTCTTATTATTCTATCCATCTTAGTGGTGAGTATGCCTGTAATACTATCTTTAGTGATAAGTACTCAGACCCCAACACAGGTTTATTCCTCCCCTCCAAGACTTGCTCCTTCGAATGATTTTTCCAATTATCCTAAAGCATGGGAAAGTGTTGGCCTTGGGAGAATGATATTTAACTCTACAGTAGCTGCGGTCTCGGTTACAATTGGGAAAATTATTATGAGCCTGCTGGCAGCCTTTGCACTGACCCATTTTGAGTTTAAGGGGAAAAACCTGCTTTTTTTCATAGTTTTAATAACACTGCTGCTTCCCATTCCTGTAAGAATAGTTGCTCTTTTTCAAATTACAAGTTCCTTTCACTGGATTGATACTTTCTGGGCATTAATTGTTCCCTTCCTGGCAAGTGCAACTGCCACTTTTCTACTAATACAGAGATTTAAAACAATACCCTCCGAACTATTAGATGCAGCGAAAGTTGACGGCTGTTCGCCCATGAGGTATCTCTTCCAGATACTTCTTCCCCTATCCAGCAACACAATAGGGGCATTAGTTGTAATTCAGTTTATTTATGTATGGAATCAATACCTGTGGCCCTTAATGTCAACAAATTCGCGGGAAATGAGAGTTGTACAGATTGGTGTAAAGATGTTAATAAATGCGCAGGCTATGAACAATTGGGGTATTATAATGGCAGGCGTAGTTATTACCATGATACCGCCTCTATTAGTGTTTTTCATAATGCAGGAAAGCTTTATGAAGGGCTTTGCATTGGCTTCGGAAAAATAATTATTAAGCCTCGCTAAAAAGCTTTTTTATACAGCTCCACTTTAAGCTGAACATGGGAACCTCATGCATATATTTTCGGTATTCATCCCCGAATTTCCTTACTGCTTCGGGCTCTTCAAAGAGTTTAATTAAAACAATCATAATGATAATTTCCAGAGGAGCAATTAAAATAATAAAACTTACAGACCCTACAACAAGAGCAAAGGAGAGCGGAAAAAACAGAAGCCCGAAGTGCATTGGATGCCGCATACATGAATAATAACCTTCTGTTACCAGTTTATTTGTTTCGAATTTAGCTACTTCACCTTCCCTTCCCCTTCTTGCAAGCGCTCAGCCCGTATTTCGGCTTACAAGCATTACAAGACGCATTAACCCTGCACCAGGAACTAAAGTTATGAGGTGAAAATAGATGTTTCTAAACAAACCGGAAAACCAGGAAAGGTCGAGGATAATTCCCAGTGCGGCGCCCCCGAACATCATTGCAGTCCATACTAAAATCCTTGCTTTCACTGCCAGCCTCTTTTCATGTACCGCTCGGTTTAGAACATTATCTTTGAAAGCACGCCGAAATGGTCGGACGGGAAAATTCCATCTGTTATTCTGTTAAACTCAACACTGCTGTCTAAAACATTCTGCTTTCCCAAACCTCCGCCAAGCAGTATAAAGTCTATCCTGCGGGGGCTTTGATCGTACATGGCGCTTAAAAGCTCTACACCGGTTTTCGCTTCACCGTTTACAAACTTTAAAGATGCATCATTCTTTGTATTAGGGTTATGAATCGAATCCCATGTAAAACCGGATAAGTCAGGATGGACAGTATAATAAGTATCTGTAAGTTTAAGTTTGTTTACCATTAAAGACATTTCCTCGGCATTAAGGGTAGTATTAAAATCACCTGCAAGAATAAAAGGTTTGCCCCTAGCCTTTTTCATTACATAATCACCTATCGCCTTTATCTCTTTTTCCCGTCTTGCCCAGTCTTTTTTTATTTCCTCATGGATTTTTTCCTTTTCTTTTTCTGTTATTTTTCCTTCCTGAAACCATTCTTCTACAGTTCTAAACATTTTATCCTCTTTAGGAATTGCCGCGTGCGTATGAGTATTAAACAGAAGCAGCTCTTTATTTGCTACAGTCACCTTTCCTGCCAGGATAAAACGTGCTTCACTTAAGTGAAAAGTTAAAATCGGATTATAAAGACCTATTGGTCCGGAAATCTGTTTGGCGCCGATATTCTTTAATTTAAGTTCTTTTTTTGCGAGAATTACAAGCCCCATATTCAGATTAACCGGTATACCAAGACCGAAGATTTTAATTCCGCCATTGTATATCTGCGAAATAGCGGAATAACCTAAGGCCCCTTTTATCTTCCCTGTTACTCTTCCCACAGGATTAACTTCCTGAAGAAAAATAATATCCGGTTTCATCTGTTTTAAGTCATCTATTAAAATGGAAAGCCTTTTATCCCTTCTTACTTTAGTTTCATATTCTCCCATTTTTAGAAGTCCGTTTCCGTCCAGACCATACCATGTGTTGAAAGTTACCACTTTTAAATCTTCTGAAAAGAGTACTGAAAGCATAAAAAAGCATACAAAGAGAAATCCCAATTTTTTCATATTTAACCCTCTGATTAATTATAATATTTAATATATTCCCAATATTTCAATATTATGCCACGTTGTACTGTAACTGTAAATATTGCCTACTGCTTCCTCATGCACATTCTGCAGATCCGGCCTTCCCGCTCTCTTCACCTGTCTTCCATTGGGATTCATCTGTTTTAAAACAACATAGCCCTTGGAAAAGGCAATATGCCTGTTATCAAGATTACCAAAAAAATATGTACCGGGGTTTATTTCTGTTGAAAGCGGTACAACATAATTATTATCACCTAAAAAAGGATCTACGGGAAGCCAGCCCATACCATCTATATAAAACTCTGCCCAAAAATGCCTTATACTGTTTCTGCTCTTGTCTATAACTATCCCGCCTACCGGTCTCGAAGGAATCCCCAGGGCTCTATTCAGAGCACAGAAGAGTATTGCATAGTTATAAGAATTGCCTTCTCGTTTATCAATTACTTCATTAAGGTCTCTTAACGGCTCCGCGGATTGCTTTAACCGCCTTCTCACATAATTATATACAAGCCTTGCCCTCCTGTATGGATTACGCTCCTTACCTGCAATGGATCTTGCAAGCCTCTTAATCCTTGTATTGGAAGAATTAACAAGAGGATCCGGTTCTGTAAAGTGCTTATACAGTCTGCTCGATTTATCGTATCTGCTTTTAATACGGGATGGGTTAATATCCGTTTTTACGGCGTATCGTTCAAAAATAAGATTTTCGGATATTTTATAAGAATCTCCGGGATGAAGATTGCTGAAATAAAAAAGCGAAGTTCCGTTTATATCCGGGAATAAGGGTAAAGGGTCCTGCGAGATAAGCTTAATATTCCTCTGTGCAGAACTGCTCTGTATTTTAGGCATCCAGATATATAAACCGTTATCCGGGTTTGCTTTGATATTATCAACAACAACCGAATACTGTATAGAGTACGTCCTTTTGTCCATAAAGAGCTTTGTCCCTAAAGACCGTTTCACCTCAAAATAAATGGAATTACTTTTTCCCTTATCTGTCTCTAAGAACATATTTCCGGAAGACGTACCATCCGGAACTCTCACCTTTACCTCTCTATCCGTCCAGCTTTCATAGTCAAAATCATAATTTACAGCCGGAGTAAAATCTGTTTTACTGTTTATATCCGTACTAATACCCGTTTTTTCCTCTATCCATGTAAAGTAAACTCTGGAAGCTCCCTGTTCCAGACCGAAATTTATCCCGGATAATGTTAAAAGAGTACCTATTGAACCGCTATTCGGCGATACAGACTGTATAAAAGGCTCACCCGGTTTGGCAGGACCGGATTTTACAATCGGTATTTCACTTTTATTTGTAAAGAGGCTTCCATTGCTCCTGCCGTTTTTTGTATTTACAAAAACCATTCCGGATGCAGCCTCGTCCGGTATCTGTACGCTTATCTGGTTATTCTTCCATTCGACATAATCGGAGGGCAGAGCTATAACGCCTCCGATTTTCACTTCTCCGCCGTTTCTGGAATTCCCGAAAAACCTCCCCTTAATTACCATGACATCTCCTGGCAAACCTATCTGCGGAGTTATCTCCTCTATCTGTGGCGGACGGCCTGTGAACCTTGTACTCAGTATTAAAATAATAAAAACAAAAAAAAGTGTTAGTACGGGAATTACGCCTTCCCTTCTAAAAAAGGGAATTTGAGGTTCTTCTTTTTTTTTCATAGATGCCGCTAAGGGATATCCTTTTCTTTTATTATTGCAGGTGCCACATTTGAAGCTTTTTCAGGTACAGGAATGGAAACATCCGCTTTAGCTTTTTCTTTATAAGGTACAATCTGTATTTCAAGCTCAACGTTAAAATATTTCTTGGATTTAAGCTTTGATGAAACACCGAGTGGGAAAAAGACCACTTTCTCACCAAAAGTAATTGGTATGCTCTTGAAGGTACTTAAATACTTAACCTCTTTATCCGGCATCTCTGTAAGCCAGACCTGACCCTGCGCTACAAGAAGAATATTGCCGTTACGCATTTTATACGGCGTAAAAATGGCATATATTCTAAGATTTTCACCTATTAGTTTAACTGCAACGGAACGTCCGGGTATTGTAAGTTCTGTGCTTTTAGTATTCCAAACCGGTTTTTCATCGTTCGGCAGTATTCTTGCCTCTATATTAATTCTTAAAGCATTGTCCAGAAGACTCTTTACAGCCTCTTCAAGATTGGCATCTTCAGGAAAAAGGGAACCGCTCAAAACAGTAAGTATAAAAAGCAGAGGCATTTTCTTTACCATCACTTACCTCTGTAAATTTCCGTTTCACGCATAATAGCAGGTTCGCCTATCATATTAAACTTTGAATTACCCGGAAGCTTTATAATAACCTCTTTACTGAATTGACTTTTATCGAGGGATTTTAGAAGCTGTTCTATATCCTCTATTGGTGCAGCCACTTGCACCTCTGTAGACCCCAACGGTTCCGTTTTAATTCTTACAAGACGCATATTATTCCTCTGCGGTATGAAAAACAAAAAATACAAACCAAAAATCACGGCCAGCAATGCAGCAACCCCAATTCCTAAAGGCACAGGAACAGCAATTTTGCGTTTCCATATAGGAGGCCTTATTGAATTTTCAGCTACCTGAGTAATCTGTATCCGGCGCTTAACCTTTTCCATAGACTCAAGATAATCGGGGGCATAATCCTCCAATAGAATATGATCTATTCTCTGGAGAGTTTTAAGCCTCTGTCTGCACCGCTCACAGGTTTCAAGATGCTTCTGTATAGTAGTATTCCAGGGTTCACCTATTTCACCATCGAGATATGCCGAAAGAGTTTCGCCGTCAGGACACATACTGTTCACCTTCTTTAAAAATTATTGCAAGCTTTTCCCTTGCTCTGAATACCCTGATTTTAACGTTCCCCTCGCTTATGCCCAGAATAGAACCAATTTCCTTGTAATTCAACCCTGCATACTCCTTTAAAACCAGTACAACTCTTAATTTATAGGGAAGCTTATCCAGAGCTTTCTGAACCATTCCGTCTGTTTCTTCCCGGATTATCTTCTCTTCCCCGCTTTCTTCATAGTCTATATCCGCATTTTTAAATCTTGTATATGCCTTCCTCTCTCTTATCCTTCTCTTCTCATAGTTGAGTGATATATTCCGTACAACTCTAATAAGCCAGTACTTTGCCTGTTCAATATCGGGCAGTAAACCTTGTTTTTCATAGTATTTAATAAAAGCTTCGTGACAGAGATCCTCTGCAATTCCTTTATCACCTGTTATTCTGTATGACACCCGAAAAACTGTCGGGAAAAGCGATCTGTAAACTTCTTCGAATCGTGGATATTCATTCTTCTTTTTACGCTGCAACATAATAAACAACTTTCCTGCATAGTTCGTTACATATATTTATTTTTTTCGCCATTTAACACCCTGCGGTGTATCTTCTAATATAATACCACGCTCACTTAATATATTCCTTATTTCATCTGCCCTTTTATAATCCTTTTTCTTTCTCGCCTGTTCCCGCTCTTCCACCAGTGCCTTTATATCATTAGACAAATCCACTTTTTCAAGTTCTGCAGTATCCAATTTTAGTCCCAGTACTCTATCCATCCTTAAAATTACAGGATACTTTGCAGAAGCAGGAATACTGCTGTCCTTTGTAATATTCCACAAAGCCGCCAAGGCTTTGGGCACATTAAGGTCCTGGCTTATATTTTCTTCAAAGGATTTAAGGTAGTTGTTAGCCTTCTCCACATCCGCAAAATCCGCTTTTTTTTCAGCCTGTTTCTGAAATTCTTCCCGGATTCTCGCCACTCTGTCCATTAACCCCCTTCGCCCGCTCTTCGCTGAATCCATCGCTTCAAAACCAAACTGAAGCTGTGACCTGTAATGCGCACCCAGACAAAAATATCTGTAATCCAGAGGGTCGTAGCCCTTCTCTTTTAAGGTGGAAAG
>QNBI01000066.1 GCA_003641675.1 Spirochaetota bacterium
AAATAACTCTGCCTATGATCGCACCGGCATTCTTTTCCGGTTTGGTTTATAGTTTTGTAAAAGCTATGACTGCAATAAGTGCAATAATTTTTGTTGTTTCCGGGAAATGGAATTTAAGTACTGTTGCAATACTCGGATTTGTAGATAACAGCCAGTATGCCCAGGCGGCTGCGATGTCGATGATCTTAATAGCTATAGTGCTCGTAGCTCTCGGCATTATACAGCTTGCCGTTAATAGAGTGGGCAGAGGTGTACGTACTACAGGATTAATAGGAGCATAATATGAGAGAAGACTATCTTGTTTTAACTAATCTTATAAAACATTTCGGCAAAGGCTCGCAGCGTATTACCGCAGTGGATAATGTAAATATAAAGGTAAAAGAGGGTGAACTGGTTACCCTTTTAGGGCCTTCTGGGTGCGGGAAAACAACAACATTAAGAATGATTGCAGGATTTGAAGACCCCGATGAAGGAGATATTTTAATCGATAGTGTCAAAATAAACAGTATTCCTCCGAATCAGCGTCCTACCTCGCTGGTCTTTCAGAATTATGCCCTTTTCCCTCATATGTCGGTGAAGGATAATATTTCCTACGGGCTTAAGATTAACCATATTGATAGGAACGATATAAAGAGAAGAACTGCTGAAATAATTAATTTGGTGGGTTTAAACGGAATGGAAAATCGGTCTCCTGCACAACTCTCGGGTGGACAGCAGCAGCGTGTGAGCCTTGCAAGGTCTATCGTCATGGAGCCGAAGGTGTTGCTTCTGGATGAGCCTCTTTCCAACCTGGATGCGAAATTAAGGGTGAGCATGAGGCTTGAAATTAGAAAAATCCAGCAGAGAGTAGGAATAACATCTATTTATGTTACCCATGATCAGGAGGAGGCTATGACTCTTTCTGACAGGGTTGTGATTATGAATGAGGGGAAAGTTCAGCAGGAGGGAACTCCGGAGGAGATTTATGCACATCCCGTCAACCTGTTTGTTGCGGATTTTATAGGCAAGGCAAATTTTTTGCCTGCAAAGGTTAACAGAGTCTATGAAAGTAAAAAAGTGGATGTTGAACTTTTCAGGAAGCGGTTAAATATTTTAATACCCTTTGAGGAATGGAAATTCCGGGTTGGGAGTGCGGTTCTGGTGGTGATTAGGCCGGAGGGAATTTTAGTAAAAGCCAGGGGAAAAGGCGATTATAACGGAACTGTAAAAGAAACGGTGTATCTTGGTTCTAAAATTATTTATGATATTGCTATTGACAGTGAACTCATAACTGCGGAAATACCGAATCCGGAGGAAAGCGAACGCTTTAAAGTAGGAGATATCGTGGGTGTAAGTTTTAAGGAACACAGTCTGCATATTCTACCGGCAGAAAAGTAAGAGGCAAGTAATAAGTGAAATTCTCTATCTGCCTTGAAACATTTTTTACGGATAGTAGCTACCTGGACCGTATTCCAAAGCTTGTAGAAAGAGGATTCTCCAGAATAGAATTCTGGGACCACGGTAATAAGGATATAAATGCAATATCAAGGCTTGTCGATAGAAATGTTATAAAGGTAACTATATTCAGCGGCCACAGGAACGGAGAGCTTTTTACTGAGAAAGGGTTCGGCATATATAAAGAGGAAATTATGGAATCTGTTAAAGTTGCAAGAAGACTAAAGGCTTCCGGGTTAATGATACTTTCTCAGGGTTTAAATCCGGATGGAAGCGGGATTCCAATACCATCGGATAACCGGAAGGAAGAACTTATTTTAAAGCTCTTTAACAACCTTGGAAGATTAGCAAGAATTGCAGAAAAAGAGGGGATTGTACTCTATCTCGAACCTCTTAATTCGAAGATGGATCATCCGGGGATTTTCCTTAATAATAGCAGGTTTGCGTTTATGCTTGTTAATGAAATTAACAGCCCGAATTTAAAAGTCCTATACGATATTTATCATATGCAGATAATGGAGGGTAATATTATAAATACAATTAAAAAAAACATATCCTCTATCGGCTACATACATGTTGCGGATGTTCCCGGGAGGCATGAACCGGGTACGGGAGAGCTTAACTACGGAAATATTTTAAAAATGCTCAAAGATTTAGATTTTGGTGGGACAGTAGGCTTCGAATTATTTCCTGAAGGAGAATCGACAGAATCTCTTATGTTGATTAATGATATGCTGTTAAATCTATGATAATTAATTGACAAATAAATGATAATTTTCCTATAATAGGCAAATGAGAGAGACAGCCCAGAGCTGACCTTCAACAATTAACAGTTTAAGGTATACTTTAGCAAAGCTAAGGTATAGAACGGACATAATTCTATCTATAATTTTTATAGTTTTATTTGGCTTTCTTGTCCTTGTCCCCCTTGTGAAAATAATAATTACCTCTTTGACGTATCAGGATTACGATTTACGCGTTGTAAGAGGGGCACGCTTAGGAGCATTTACCCTTTATCATTACTTGAGGGTTTTTACGGGTAATCTATCCTATTCTCTTTTTGTAAAGCCCTTTATTAACAGCCTGCTCGTAGGTTTCGGCGTAACTGTTATTGCTATGATTCTGGGTTCTCTTCTTGCCTGGGCTATTGTAAGAACAGATATTCCGTGGAAAAAATTTCTGGATTCTGTAATTGTAATTCCCTATATGATGCCTTCATGGGTTATAGCTCTTGCCTGGATTATTATTTTTAAGAATAACAGAATAGCCGGCGAAGAGGGTATGCTTACGATTCTATTTGGCATAACACCGCCTGACTGGATTTCTTACGGGCTTTTCCCTATTATTATCTGTCTTGGTCTTCACTATTATTCGTATTCCTACCTCCTTATTTCCGGGGCTTTGAAGACCATAAATTCTGAACTGGAAGAAGCCGGTTCCATAGCAGGACTAAAAAAGTCCGCAGTTTTAAAAAAAATTACATTTCCGATAGTTCTTCCGGCGCTGGGTTCTTCTTTTGTCCTCACCTTTACCCGAAGTATGGGAACCTTCGGCACCCCTGCTCTTTTAGGGCTTCCTGTTAGGTTTTTTAACCTGCCTACTCAGATATATGCTTCCATAAATATCAGGAATATGGGCGATGCATACGTACTGGCACTTATACTGGTCGTTCTTGCCGCAGTGGCAATATATATAAACAGCAGAATAGTGGGTGTTAGAAAAAGCTTTGTAACAATGGCCGGGAAAGGATTTAAAAACCGCTATAACAGACTCGGTGTTTGGTGGTACCCTATTGCAATTTTTATTATTTTATTTCTTATAGTAGTATTCCTCCTGCCGTTGGTTTTAATTGCATGGGATACATTTATGCTTTTGCCCGGGGATTACTCTGTTGCCAACCTTACGACACATTTCTGGGTGGGAGAGAGTAAATATAATATTGCAAGTGGTGAGCCGGGAATTTTTAAGAACCCTGGAATATGGAACGGTGTTTGGAACAGCGTCCGCCTGGGAATTCTTGCAGCCTTAATTAACGGCTTTCTGGGACTCTTTATAGGCTATGCGGTTGTGCGGAACAGGGGAACACGCCTGTCCAAGTCTTTAGAAGCAGTTTCTTTTGCTTCGTATGTCTTTCCCAGTATTGCTATGGGCGCTATTTATCTTGGCATGTTTGCAAGACCCATGGGGCCTATTCCTGCATTATATGGAACATTTACACTTTTAGTTCTGATTGTTGTCGTTAAGAATATGCCTTTCTCTTCCCGTACAGGAATAAGCGCAATGCTTCAGATAGATAAGTCTTTAGAAGAGAATGCGAGAATCCAGGGTATCCCATGGTTTAAGAGTTTTAGAAAAATAATATTTCCGCTTACAACCAGCGGTTTTCTCTCCGGGATGATACTGACATTTATTACATCTATGAGAGAATTTTCTTTAATAATTCTTCTTGTTACGCCGACTACAAGAGTTTTAACAACAATTATATTTGCTTATGAAGACCAGGAAGAAATCCAGCATGCAAATGGTGTTACCATTATACTCATATTTATAATTGTTTTTGCTAATTTTGTTGTAAGAAAATTTTTCGGCAACAAGAGTCTTACGGGGCTTAAAGAATCCTGAAAAATTAATTTCGGGAAAACTATATTTAAAGGAGGTCTTTTATGAAGAAAAGACTAATTTCTATTTTCATTATCCTGCTTTTTCTAAGCGGGATTGCAGTTGTTTTTGCGGAGGGAAACAAAGAAGCATCTGCTGCTAAAACAAGTTATCCTCCAGAAATGGAGAAATGGCTTAAAGAGGCTAAATTGGGGCCTTATGAAGAGTCTCCCCAGAATTGAAAGGAGATAGAAGCCAAGGCAAAAGAAGAAGGCGAAGTAGTTGTCTATTCTTCCTCATCCCGTATAGCCAAAGTAAAAGTACTTTTTGAAAAAAAATATCCGGGAATCAAAGTAAAGTATTTTGATCTTGGATCGGTAAAATCCATAGAAAAAACCGTATCTGAACAGAAAGCAGGCTTGTACAACGCAGATATTATTACAACAGGCGGTTCAGGACAGGTAATACATCAGCTTCTTGATAATAATATGATTGTAAATTTTGTACCTGATACCGTAGGTGATAGAATTCCAAAGAAGTACAAAGATCCTCTCCTCGTTAGAATTAACGAGGCAATAGTATTTTTCTACAATACCGAAGCTTATGGTGACAAGCCTCCCATAAAGAATATATGGGAACTTACAACTCCGAAATGGAAAGGGAAAGTGGTCACCAAGGACATAAACGCATCGCTGTCCGTATTAATGGGTTTTGCAACAATTGTGCAGCATCCAAAAGAAATGGCTGCAGCCTATAAGCGGTTGACGGGAAAGGATATTGTGCTGCATAAGGGGGTACCGGATGCAGGATATGAATTTGTTTACAGGCTTCTCCATAATGACCTTATAATTCTTAAATCGGGAGGTAAAACCGCGGCAGCGTCAGGTAAACGTGGCCAGACAAATCCGCCTATTTCTATTATTTACTTTACTTACCTGCGCTATAATGAATCAAAGAAATATGCAAATGGTGTAATTCATCCGATGGATCCGGTAGAAAAACTCATATATCCTACATACACAGCTATTGCAAGGCAGGCACCTCATCCTAATGCTGCTAAGCTGTTTACAGCGTTTGAGCTGGGTAGTCCTGATATAACAAAGGATACTGTGTTTACTCAACCCTATACAGAAGGCAAATCAGCAGAATTGTTGGAAGGTCTTTCTCTATACTATGATCCGGGTTCATCAAGTCCGAGAACAGATGTACCTCCACCCAAAGGTGGTGAAATTTGGGGCGAATTAAAGGGATGGAACGTAGATCCGGATTTTATGTGGTACAATGCCCCTAAGCTGCAGGATTTCTGGACAAGGGAAGCAGCCAAATAATCTTTTTATAGGAAATACTGTTGAAATGGATTGAGCTAAAAGATATTAAAAAAACGTACAGCGGGTCTCCTGCTGTACGTGAATTAAACCTTACAATAGAAGAGAAGCAGTTTGTAACGCTTTTGGGGCCTTCCGGATGCGGGAAAACAACTACTTTGCGAATTATTGCCGGTCTGGAAGAACCTGACAGCGGAGAAATTATTGTAAACGGAAAGATATTTTTTTCCCGGGAAAAGGGCATTTATGTACCACCGGAAAAACGAAAACTTGGACTGATATTTCAGAGTTATGCACTCTGGCCCCATATGACGGTAAGGAAAAATATTTCACTTGCACTGGAGCAGATGCGTCTGCCTAAGGACAAGATAGAGAGCATAGTCAAAGAGGTCTTAAATAAAGTACAGCTGTCGGAATACATAGACAGATACCCATCGGAACTGTCCGGCGGCCAGCAGCAGAGGGTAGCGGTTGCAAGGATGATTGCTGCAAAGCCGTCTATTTTCTTAATGGATGAACCTCTTTCAAATTTAGATGCTATGTTAAGGGTAGATATGAGAACAGAGCTAAAGAGGCTTCATCATGAACTCGGATCAACCACCGTTTATGTAACTCATGATCAGGTAGAGGCTCTTACCCTTTCTGATAAAATTGCAGTTATGGATAAGGGAATATTAAAACAGGTTGGTACTCCGGAGGAAATTTATAAGAGGCCGCAGGACCTTTTTGTAGCTCGTTTTGTGGGCAGTCCAAGAATAAACTGTATTGAAGGCAATCTGGCTACAGAGGGGAGCGGAAGATACTTTAAAACAGGAAAAATTAAAATACAAATTAAGAATGAAGCTCAGAGTAAAATGTCAACTGACAGTTTAATAGGTACAATTCGGCCGGAGGATATTGTCGTATCCAAGGTTGAAAAACCCGGATGGATAAAGGTAAACGTGTTTTCCGTGCTGCCTGCAGGATCGGAAACAATATTAAGTGTAAAACAGGATACTATTAATCTGTCTGTAAAAATAAATGGTTTTACAGATATCAGAATGAATGAATCTGTCTGGATAAATATCGATCCGTTAAAGATGAATTACTACAATAAGGAAACGGGAAAACTCGTGTTTAGTTATTTTAGCTAATAAATTATGTTTTATTTCTGGCATTTTTCTTTTTTTATACATTTGCCTAGCTATATATTATAGTCATAATCGCTTACTATTTCGAAATGGTCGAGTTTTGCATAGTGCAGTGCATACAGGCCGTCACGGTTTTTATCCATATTGAAAAGAATATCTCTTATTTTATTAATAAGAACTCTGCCATGAGCTTTTCTTACAACGAAAGGTCCTAAGGGGAAATTTGACGACTTATTCATTATTCTAAGCATTTTTGTAATATCGGGATTATGTTCATTAAAGATAAAAGAAGACATAGCGCCTGCATCTATCATTTTGTTTAATACTGCAAACATTATGGAATCCTGTTTCTTATTGTATAAACCTTTTTAAAATATGAGTCGGCATTAATTCCATGTTTTTTAACTAATATCGGAGGCATAATTAGGGCAATACCAGGCTTAACAGCCACAATGGCGGTTGAGCTTTTAACACCTGTAACCTTCGGGATGAAGCCTATTATCGGGCTTGCCCTCTGCTGATTTTTGGTATCGCAGGTTATTTTCTCGATAAAGCGGGTTTTTCACTTGGTGCTATTGTATTTAGGCTTATCTTAGGCCCTATTGCAGGACTCGGTTTCAGCCAATCGCTTATAATATCTAAAGGGTTTCCTTTAATCTTTTTTACAAGGCATTAACATAGCTTTGTGGATTTTATTAATTCTTCTTATTCTTTCGGCTTTTAGAGGCGGCGTATTTAAGAAAGTTCGAAGAAAAGAAGGGAAATCCGGGAGAGATATAGCACGCGAATAATATAAATATAGAATTACTTTAAAAAAGCAGGGCTGTTGCTCCGCTTTTTATTTATTTTGATTATTATTTTTTAAAGAAAATGCAGGGAAACAAGACCAATAGAAATAAGCACGGCAATCAATGGTGTACCGATCCAACCGAACAGGATGAGCAACAGAGTCTTTAAATTAATTGTCTGTATTCCCTTTAGAATTCCGATACCGAGAACGGCTCCTATTATTGCCTGTGAGCTTGATGTGGGAACCCCTACAAGCGCAAATACATGGAGCACTATAGAGTGCGCCAGTATTGCAATAAGGGCAGAAAAGGGGTCCAGTTTAACAAGGCTCTTCCCAACTGTCATCATAACTCGTTTGCTGAAAGTAACTACGCCCAGGGCAATACTTACTCCTCCGACAAGCGTTGCTCCAAAGAGTGTTAAAAGACCCACCTTTGCATACACTCCTGTTACATTTGCGACATTATTTGCACCCAGAGCATAGGCTCCGTAGCTTCCCGCTATAAGAAGTGAGGCTTTGATAACGTAGTCCCGAGTGAAAATATTCATAGCGATTATATCGAGAAGTTTGGCGAGTACCGGATAAAGAATGAGTGAAAGGACAAGCGCTCCTGTCGGAGTTCCTACCCATACCAAAGCTACCTTTGTTAAACCTGAAAGGTTCAAATCTCCATGCAAAATACCAATACCAATAATTGCACCTACTGCCGCCTGTGAGGTTGACACCGGAAGTTTTAGAATAGTCATTAATGTCACTGTTAAAGCGGCAGCCAAAGATGAAATAAAGGCAGTGTTTAAAGTCTGTGTTGTAAGCCCGCTTAAAGTTTTAAGCCCCGCCTGTCCCTCCAGTAGAGCGCCGACTATAACAAAGGAAGCACATAAAATTACAGCTGTCCTGTACCTAATGGTTTTAGATGC
>QNBI01000067.1 GCA_003641675.1 Spirochaetota bacterium
CTAAAATAAAAAAGAGTATTATACGCTAAACCGCCGTTTTCTTTAAAATACTTTAACGCTCCAAGTAGTGCTGCCGCTCCGGCTTTATCGTCCAGATGTCTCGATTTTATAAAACCAGACTTAAGAACTTCCACCCTCGGGTCGAAGAAAATGTAATCACCGATATTTATACCGAGTTTTTTAACATCAGAATCATTCTTTACCGCCTAAGGTATCTATATGCGCAGTAAACAGACGGGTTCTTGTGTTGTCCCTGCCCTGCAGTTCCGCAATTACTCCTCCCTTGTTGGTAAACCTTAAGGGAACCGCCTCTTTCTCCAGATACTCTGCCACAAGCGATGCCGTTTTTAGACAGTTAGATGCAACACCTTCGCTTTTTAACAAATCGGGCAGTATTTCCCAGCTAAAATCCTTATACTCTTTAAACATTAAAACGACCTATATTTCGTATTTGAGTTTTCCATTTTCCTCGGATACAATTCCCTTAATAAAGAGCTGATCTATTATTTCATTATAGACCTCCTCCGTAAGAGGTTTACCTATAACAGTCCTGACGTGTTTCTTAAGGGTATTTCTCTTACGCGGCCGCTTTGCCTTTTCTATCTTCTTTAAATTTTCCAATACCTTTGTATATTCTTCGCTATGATCTCTACTTCTCCGCGGCTCTGAAATTTCTATTATACTGTTTATTCTGCGGCATTTAACATTCTGTTTATTAATATATCTTACCAGGGGATCGAACCCTTTATCTTTAGATAAAATCACATATTCACTATCGCGGTCTCTTTCTATTCGGCTTCCAAGGAAATATGCAATATGAAAATCCAGAGCATTCGGCCCGTTTCCGTCTATCTTCACCCATTCCAGCTTGTTTCCGAAATTCTGTGCAGCTTCTACCAGGCTAAAGGGTATTTTGTTTTGAGATGCACCTATAAAAACAAAAACCCTATAATCCGTTTTTTTTATCTGTTCCAGATTGATATTCTGTATATTTTCATAATCTATTAAAAGCAATTTTTCCATTTTTTCCTCTCTTTGTTTTTATAAAAATCATTATAAAACCGTTTCTTTAATTTTTCCTTTCCCTGCTTCAACAAAGCAGGCTCTCGCTTCTGTTTTTGAATAAAAAACATTTTTTAATTCATCATCTATAAAATGCAGAGCAGCATAGTCCATCACAGCATATCCCGGTTGAATTTTGCCCTCATCCAAAAGCCTGTGGTATGCAGGCTGTCTGTCCGGTTCACTGTCATAATTAGGACAAAAGCTCCCCTTTAGAAAACCAAGACCTTTAATAGCCCTTAATTCACCGGGAACCGAATCCGTTACACCTTCATCGAACCAGCAGATTGCTCCCGCACTTACTCCGGAAAGAATTACTCCCTCTTCCCATGCCTTTTTAAGAATAGAATCCAGCTTCCATTCTTGCCATAGCGCAAGCATACTTTTTGTATTGCCTCCGCCGACATAGATTATATCTTTTTCCATAATAAAAGATTCTAAGTCTGCTGTCGGAGGTTTAAAAAGTGAAAGATGCGACGCACGGCAACCTAACCTGCCGAAATCTGAGTAGAATTTAACAATATATTCTGGTGATTCACCGCTTGCTGTGGGTATAAAACAAACGGAGGGGTTCTTTTTATCCGCCTGTTTAACAACATACTTCTCAAGGCTTAGATCTCTGCTGTCCCTTAGAAATCCGCCACCCCCTATTACTACTATCTGTTTCATTCTTTTATTCTCCGCCAATATCATGCCCCGCATATACCTACACGGCATATATTGAATCTTTTTTTATCAGTATCATACAATATACCTTTCTCTGCCACAATTACCTAAAGAAAAACCGGATATTCATAGAAAAAATCTTACAAAAGCAAAAACCAAAAGCCCGGAAGAGATAGACGCCAAAAGAACTTTCTTCGGAAAGAGAAATCCTGCGATAACAGCAATAACTGCTGCGGGCAGATATGCATTATTCAAGGATATATCCCAGTTCCCGCCAGGCGTTAATACTGCAGGTACAATTATTGCAGTCAGTACCGCAGGAGGAACATATTTTAGGGCTTTTTCTACTTTCTGCGGAAGAGCAAATCTGCTGGAAAAGGCAAGCAGGATATAACGTATCGAGAAAGTAACTGCTGCCATGCCCGTTATTAGTATAATTTGATCGACAATACTCATAATTCCTCTTTATTTACATTTTTTTTCAAGGATATAACCCTTTCGGCCGTCATTCCTGCAAGAATACCCGCTACAGCAGCGGCAATCAGCCCCAATTTATACGGAAACTGCCAGGTCAGAAGAGAGACTATACCTGCAGTAAATACGGTAGCAATCATCGGCATATTTCTGATATAGGGAATCGTCATTCCTATAAAAGCGACTATCATAGCAACATCCAGTCCCCAGGCTTTAACATCCGGAATTTTACTCCCAAGGACTATGCCTGCCGCACACCAGAACTGCCAGTTTAAGTACATTATTATCGAAGACCCAAGCTGATACCAGTGTTTATAATTTGAATTATCTTCCATTCTGTAGCGTCTTGCAGATACTGCAAAAGTTTCATCGGTGAGGAAAAATGCAAGAAAAAATCTCCAGGCGTGAGATAACCTTTTTAGCTCCGGCAGAAGAGTGGCGCTGTAAAGGAGATGCCTTAAGTTCACCATAAAGGTGGTGATTATGATAATAGATACCGGAGCACCGGAAGCAATGAGTCCAACAGCAATAAACTGTGCAGAACCTGCAAAAACGATTGCCGACATGGCAAGGGCCCCTTGTACCGATAATCCGGATGAAACAGCAAGTGCTCCGTATATAAGCCCAAAAGGGAGAGCCCCGATAAGCAGGGGAAATGTATCCCTGGCGCCTGCAAAGAATTCACCCCTTTTCCCCTTTTCCAATATCATGGAGACCAGTATATACATTTTTGCAGAATAGACAAATCCTCCATAGATGTTATTATGAATAACAATAAAATAAAGGAAAATTATATGGATCGTAAATCCGAAAAGGCGGTATTAACCAGCGGAAACTTAAAAAAACAGATAATTGAGCTTTCCATCCCTATGATGTTCGGTATGCTGGGACTCTCTGTCTTTAATATTGTAGATACCATTTATATCGGCAGACTCGGCACGGGGCCGCTCGCCGCACTCTCATTTACCTACCCCGTTGTCCTTGTACTTAACAGCATAGCCCTAGGCATGGGCGTGGGTGCATCCTCCGTACTGGCACGCGCATTGGGAAGAGGTGACCACCACAAAGTGGTGAGATATACAACAGATAGTTTAAGCCTATCTTTCTTCTTTATAGTCGTTTTTGTTGTTCTTGGTGAATTAACAATTGATCCGCTTTTTCAACTTCTCGGAGCGAAAGGCGACATCCTCGGTATGGTTAAACAGTATATGAGAATATGGTATGCAGGTCTCTTATTTGTTGTATTCCCTATGGTCGGCAATAGCGCCATACGAGCTCTTGGAGACACAAAAACACCGGGAACCATTATGATGATTGCAGGACTCGTAAATACGGGTGTTGACCCTCTATTAATCTTTGGAATCGGACCATTCCCCCGGCTCGGCATTAAGGGAGCTGCAATTGCAACTGTTTTTTCACGTAGTATCACCTTTTTTGTTGCAATTTACGTACTTGCCGGGAGAGAAAAACTCATCTCTCTTAAAAGAGCGCCTTTTAGCGAGATAACCGATTCCTGGAAAAAGATACTTTTTGTAGGAGTTCCTGCAGCTGTTACAAGGATAATAATTCCTTTTGCGGCAGGAGTAATAACCGCACTGCTTGCATCAATCGGACCTCAGGCTGTTGCCGGCTTCGGAGCCGCAGTAAAGTTTGAAAGGTTCGCCCTGCTTTTTATTATGTCCATGGCTACGGTCATGGCGCCATTTGTAGGCCAGAATTACGGTGCCCGAAAGTACGAAAGGATACACAAGGGAATCCGGTTCTCCTCTGTATTATCCATGGGAATCGGAGCTGTCCTGCTTATTGTTATGTCTATCTTTGCAAGACCCCTTGCATCTCTTTTTTCCAGAGACCCGGCTGTTATAGCAGTAGCCGCTTTATACTTTAGAATTGTACCATTTGCTTACGGCATGCAGGGTATTTTTAATATATCATCTATGATACTCAATGCACTTAATAAGCCTATTCATGCAACCATCCTTACAGTATTGCAGATGTTCGGCCTCTATATACCCCTTGCACTGCTTGGAAAGAGTATTTTGGGTACGGCAGGTATTTTCAGCGCCCTTGTCGTATCTTATGCCATTTCCGGAACTCTCTCCTATTTTTCGGTAAAAAGAGTAATAAATATTCATTCAAAAGAATAATAGCCTTTAAAAGAAACTGCATTTAGTATATAATCATGCTCAAATACAATAGATAAGGAGAACTTTATGAAATTGGAAACTGCCGGACGAGGCGATTTTGAAAATCCGGATGAGGAAAAAATAAAATTAGAACTTACCAGACTTGACGATGATGAGAATAACTTTGCTTTGCTATCCGATGCAAATGGTTTTCTCCAGACAGCAAAAACCGGCGGAGGCTACCTGCTGGAGTACAGAGACGAAACGGGATATTACAGCACCAGCAGCGAAGACATCCCGCTGCTAAAAATTCAGGAAACATTCCTTCTCTATCTTAAAGGTAATAACAGCTGGAAAAACAATTTTGAGTGGGATAAAAATGAAGATCACAAAGCAGGCGATTCTGCTACCGGCAGCCAACTATCTGACAGTTCATCCCCCGGTAGTTCCGGTTCCAACCCGGTTGACAACCTGTTAAATAACGTTAAAAAGCGGGCAGTAAACGCAGCTAAGAAAAAATTAAGGGGATTCTTTAAATAAAATGCCATATTTCAGTCTATTTTCCCTCCATACAAATATTTTTTATACGGGGAAATATGGAAGTTTTTATTTCTCAAGAGTAGAGGCGAGTCTTTTTGACGCTTACATATTATTTCTTTGATTTTTTGATTGATTGTTTATAATTGCTCTATCTGAGGAAATATTTATAATATCATTTATCAATTTAGCAAAATCATTTCCAGCTTTTTTCGAATTAAATATTCTATCATTTTAAAAAACTTGGTAAAATTTCTTAAAAAGAGGTCTGCATCTGGAATGTAATGTTTTTTAAAATAATCTTTCTTATTTTGTGGGTCTTTAAAAGTTTTCTAAACCCATTTATCAAATTCTGTATCCAGTTTTTGTCTATTAATGTTTCCTTCTAACAATTGAATGCTTCCAATGTAGTTATAATTTTCAATACATTCATCTATTTCATCTTTTGGCACATTTCTCTTTAATAATTTTCTTTTTGTAAAAAGACTTCCAGGATAAATATGATCCTCATGAAATTCATTTCTGAAATCCAGCATAGGATATAACAAAACCAGTATTGAGAATGTTAGACTTAGGCCATATTTTAAGGACAATAAATTTTCAATCTCATCCTTATCAAATGTTAGACTTTTATTTGTTCCTCTTAATTTATTAATTATTTTTTCTAAAGGAAATGATGATGTTTTATTCTTAATAATATCTCTTATGAAATCTTTATTGAATTCAAATCCATTGCCGATTTCATTTATTTCATCAACAAATCAAATTATTTCTTCTCGAGCATTTCTTTATTTCCATTTTATTGTTTTATTATCCCAGAAAAGATTTTTCTCCCTGATTCATATTAATAGACACGATATTATTAATAAAGATGGATTGGAGGAATATAATGTTAGAAAAAGAATATAAGTATTTCCTTTCCATAAGGGATAAATTGGTAAAAGAGCATCCCAATGAATATGTAGTAATTAGAGATGAAAATATTTTAGGATTTTATCCCTCAGAAGAAGATGCATTAAAGAATATGTCAAATTATGAATTGGGCACTTTTTTAGTCCAGGAGTGTATTCCAGAAGATCATAATATACACCGTCACCATTCAAGAGTTGTTTTTGCTTAATGGCAGTAGATTTCAGTGCATTTACGATAAAAAGTAAAAGCCTTTTAGCACAATTAGTTACACCAACCAGAGTCAGGCAAGGAACAAAAGATAGCTACAATTTTAAAATTATCTCAAAATGATATTCAAGTTCTTGCCATTCAGGATACTGGGGCTACAACAACATCAATAAGTAAAAGATTAAGCGGACAATTAAAATTAAAGCCGATTAGTAAGACGACCGTACATGGAGTGAATTCAAGTCATGAAGTTAATGTTTATGTAATTGATATATTGTTGCCTAATAAGATACAAATTCCTGATGTTCATGTTACCGAAGCTTCTAATTTGGGTGAATATGATGTTCTTATAGGGATGGATTTAATTACTTTAACCCAACTTCGCCAATAATAGCAGTAAGTCACTCCCTTAAAAGGGCTTGGGGTAGTCTGTTATCACTACTGATTTTTCGGGTTAATAACCGTCGTTCCAGAGGCCTTCCGGACAACCCCCACGACAGAAAGCTTTTCGCAGAAATTTCAAAGATCATATTCGCCATGATAAACGATTTCTACAGAGAAGTTGCCGGTAAAAAAATACATACTGGTATGGTCATAGCCCACCAGACTTTTGGAGATATACTCCGGTGGAATCCTCATTTTCATGTAGGTTGCCAGGCCGAGCAGCAGCCAAAGACTCCGATCAAGTTCGTAAAACAGGGCGTCCGCCGCCTGGATTTGATCCGGCTTCTCTGAATTAATTATGCTTTCTCCTGCATCGTTCGGCGGGCGAAGTGTGTTCTTCTACCCAGTGTTTTCAGGTTATTTTGGGGTTGTTTTGGTCTGTTTATCCGATTTGAAGGATTGTGAAGACCAACAATGTGTACCTGTTTGCTCCAGAGCGACGATTTCTGTCGATTTGGGGCGGAAGATCACCATTTTTGCCTGTTTTCGCCTTGACGCCTCGGATTACTTTTCCTACTATTTGTTGAAAGAAAAATACCATAAAAAAGGGGGCTCGCAATCAAGGCACTTCGTATTCTCTTGCCTGTTGTATTTACTTCAATAATTATATCCGGTTGTGCTACAAGACAAATTACCAAAAAATCCGCATATTCTCTTAGCGAGGTTTTTTCTGATGATTTTTCTTCTTACGGGGTGGGTCAGAAGGCACCTTTTGGAGAATGGAAAATTAAAAATCCCGGGAGCTATTTTATTGAGTCAACCATCCAGCCAGATGGAACTATTGGAAATGTCCTTAAAACGGACAATAATGCTATCATTTTCATTCCTGGCGATTGGAAGGATTATTTTTTTGAGGTAAAAACACGGGATGGAGAGCCAGGGGTCTTTTTCAGACTTACTAATAATGGAAATGAAGGATACTATATTACAAAGGGATTAGGTTATATGACTGGTATCAGATTATATAAATTTGCGGGCAATACAAAACAGATGATAGCAGAGAGCAAAGGTTTCGAAGTGAAAGGTTGGTGGGATGTAAAAATTGAAGTAATAGGTAATACTATAGTTGTTTATGCAAATGGGAAAAAATATATGGATATCAAAGATAACGATCCTAAGCTTTCATTCGGAGGCGTGGGGCTTGGAAGTATATATGGCGGTGTACTTTTTGGTAATGTGAGGGTTAAAACAATAAAATAATAAAACTATACCCAGGATTAAATATGAAGAAAGAAAAAATAATATATGAACCTATAGGGGTTATTCATTCGCCCTTTAAGGAACCAAAAGGAACTCCAATTCAACCTACGAGTGCCAAGGGAATTAAAGGGAGTGTGGAAGTATTTGAGAGATATACAAAAGGTTTAAAGGATATTGAGGGTTTTTCTCATATTATTGTCATATATCATTTTCATAAGACAAATAATTTTTCTTTGACTGTTCGGCCTTATATGGAAAATAAATTTCATGGTGTATTTGCTACAAGAGCCCCTTCACACCCAAACCCCATCGGAATTTCTGTAGTGCATCTTCTTAAGGTTGAAGGAAATATAATTTATATTCAGGATGTAGATATTATAGATGGAACACCTCTGCTTGATATAAAACCATATGTACCAGAATTTGATATAAGAAAAGTAAAAAAAATAGGGTGGCTTGAGAAGAATGTTCATAAACTACCAGAGACAAAGGATGATGGCAGATTTATATAATTAATTAAAAATATTTAAACTCCTCCTTTTTTTACCACATAATATACA
>QNBI01000068.1 GCA_003641675.1 Spirochaetota bacterium
ATAATATCTTTTAAGCTTTTAAACTTTTAATACTGTCTATGAGATAGTCCATTGTCTCTTTAGTCTGCCTTGGATTTATGGGAAGGATAACTAAGTTTTTAACTATCTTTTCTGCAATGGGGAACTGCCCTTCCTTAAAGCCGCGTTTTTTAAAGGCCCATGTAAGAG
Source organism: Spirochaetota bacterium (assembly GCA_003641675.1). Classification (GTDB taxonomy): domain Bacteria; phylum Spirochaetota; class Spirochaetia; order SZUA-6; family SZUA-6; genus SZUA-6. Next base: position 169 of record QNBI01000068.1, read on the forward strand.
GTACTATCGGAGTATAGTGGGTACCGACTTTAATTCCCTTTTCGTAGAGCATTTTATAGATAAAATCTTCTTTGTTTATGCCAAAAATTTCAGGGTCTATCACAACGGGATACAGATGAAATACATGTTCCCCCCAGGGCATTTTTTTTGGAAGTTTAAGACCCTTTACATCTTTCAATCCTTCTGTGATATATTGAGCGTTTTCTATCCGTATTCTGTTAAAGGAATTGAGCTTTTTAAGCTGAATTCTCCCTATGGCAGCCTGCATGTCTGTCATCCGGAAATTATAACCGGCGTCGTCAAAATTCTGATACCAGAACTTTTTACCCATTGGATATTTGGATTCATCTATGCTGCAGTATTTTGTACTTTCTCCGTAAACTCTGGCGCAGTGGGACCTGTAAAGAGAAACTTTCTCGTATATTTCCGGGTTATCGGTTATTATTATTCCACCTTCGCCTAGTGTGGATATGTTTTTCTGCTCGTGAAAGCTAAAGCACCCGGTTGTACCTATGCTTCCCGCCTTTTTGCCCTTGTAGTCTGCCCCTACGGCGTGGCATGCATCTTCTATTATCTCAAAACCATACTTCCGTGAAAGCTTTAGAATCGGGTCCATATCGCATGTCTGTCCGTAGAGATGGACAACAATGACGGCCTTTACATCCGGGGTGATTTTCGCCGCCAACTTTTTAGGGTCTATATTGTAATTTTCAGGGTCTATATCTACAAAATCGACCTTGGCGCCCAGAGTTGCCGGTGCTGCTGCTGTTGCAATCCATGTTAGCGGCGTTGTGAGCACTTTATCGCCGGGTTTTATTCCTATCCCGATGCAGGATAAAAACAGAGCTGCCGTTCCGTTTGTTACAACACGTGCATATTTTGTACCGCAGTAATCTGCAAATTCCTGCTCGAATTTCCTGCACTCAATACCGGAAGTCGGAGCTTTGCGCCTTAGAATTTCTAAAACCTTTTTTTCCTCTTCCTCTCCGTAGATATTACCGTGTTTTATCTGCAGGTCGTACTTTATTTCCGGTGTTTTCATAACTCCTTTTCTCCCCTGTTTTCTATAATTAAATTAAGTCCTTCATCGAGACCAACCATAGGCGTTTTCAGAATCCGCTTTGCCCTGCTGTTATCAAGGCTTACATCTGCAGGCCTTGGGGCGCGCCCGCTTGAAACATCAGGTTTTTTGTCTATGACAAGTTCCGCAGGATACCCAAGCCTTTTGGCTATTCTCTTTGCCATGTCATATCTTGTAAGGACGTCATTGCTCGATATATGGAGGTAGCCGTTATACGATTTAAGCGCCAGTTCTAAAACCGCTCTGCTTAAGGTTATAACATCAGCAGGAGATCTTATTTCCGACTTTGGAAATGCAGCCTTCTCTCCCCTTTTCATCGATTTTATCATTCTCCACAAGAATGAGTTGCCTTCGTCAAGTACGGGCAGGCCCATTATTAACGAAGGCCGGATAATTACACAGTTAGTAAGACTCTTCTTAATTATGTTTTCCGATGCAACCTTAGTTTTCCCGTAAAAGTGAAGAGGCTTAGGGATATCCTCCTCCGTATAGAGTCCCTTTTTGCCGTCGAATACACTGTCGGAGGAAAAGTATATTAAACGGCAGCCCGAAGCCCTGCAGAAATCCGCAATTACTCCCGTAACGCCTGTGTTGATCTTTTCGGCTATTTCCTTATGCGCTTCGCAGTAGTCTATGTCGGAGAGAGCGGCAAGGTGGACTATAACGTCCGGATTATTTTCTTTAAGGATACGGTTAAGTTCCAAAGTGTCCAGCAAATCTGCAGTATAAAAGGAGAGGTTTTCCTGACTGTAGTAGGCTTTGTATCTGTCAATTGCAATAATATTTACGTCCTCTTTAAGATTTAGCGACTGTACGATAATATTGCCTGCGACAAATCCGGCGCCGCCTGTTATCATTATTTTAGTTGCCATATACGAACCTCCTGATTTACAGGTATAGCAGAAATGCAGTTAATAGTCAATAGCCTTTAATAAGCCTATTTAAAAACTATGCAATTAAGTTTTAGCCGCTCGTTGTTAAAGAGCTGTTTCAATCGATTGTGCCAATAAAAATAATTTTTTTGTCGATTTCATTGTGCATTTAATTTGGTGTGGTATAATTTCTAACGAAGAAAGTAAGCTTTTATAATTAAGCTATCTTTTTAAAAAAAAGACATATATTGTCCTTCTGCTTGTTTTTTTTCTTATCCTTTCGTTTTCTTTGGGTTTCTGTAAATATCTTGGTTTTATCAATAAGGGCTGGGTATTACAGGGAACATGGAAAATAACACAGAAACCGGATACCTGGGGTCCGCATGCCTACTTTGTCTTTCTGGATAATGCAAGCGGTTATCAGATACAGGATTCCAACAACAGTGTTTTTGAGAGCGGGATAATAGCAGACCTCACTGATTCATCCTTTGATTATAGAATGGGCCAGTTTGATCTCGATCCAAGCCTTGTAGGCAGTAATAATTATGTGGAATAATCTCTGAGTGACACAGATACCATAACTATGACCTTCTATGCAGACAGAGAAAAAAGTGCAAATTTCGGTGTTATGCTGTAGTGAAGGGGAGAGGGACAAAACTGGCAAAATTAGTGGAGCAGACATCATTTTTACCATACCTTATACCCGGTATTGCATTCGGAGCACTGTATCTGTCACTTTTCACACACCGTATTGGGCCTATTCCTGCACTTTACGGTACTTTTTTATTAGTTGCACTTGTCTGCATAGCGAAGAATCTGCCCTTTACAGGGAGAGCCGGAATTACCTCTATGCTTCAAATAGGGAGCGAACTGGAAGAGGCATCGGAGATTGCAGGCGCGAAGTGGTCGAGAAGATTTATGAAGATTATCCTTCCTCTGTCTATTAACGGGGCAATTTCAGGATTTATCCTTGTTTTTATAACTGTAATGAGAGAACTTTCGCTTATTCTTCTGCTTGTTACACCGGAGACAAGGACTCTAACAACTATGACATTCCGGTATCAGGAGCAGGGGTATAGCCAATTTTCCAGTGCAATCAGTGTACTAATTATTGCAATAGTTGTTGCAGCAGAGCTTGCGACGCGAAGGTTAACAAAAAATAAAGCAATTTAATGTATGATATTTATTGAGGGATAAAAATGAGCAATACAGTAGTAGAGGTAAAGAATTTAACCAAAGTTTTTGGTGATGTTACAGCAGTAAATGATGTATCCTTTTCAATAGAGGAAAAAGACTTTCTTATTCTTTTAGGCCCTTCCGGGTGTGGTAAAACTACTATTCTGCGCATGATTGCAGGGCTGGAAGAACCGACTTCCGGTGAGATATTTCTTCGTGAAAAGCTTGTATACTCCAGTGAAAAGAAAATATTTGTTCCTGCACGGGAAAGAAGTGTCGGCCTGGTTTTCCAGAGTTATGCTCTCTGGCCGCATATGACAGTTTTTGAAAATATTGCATTCGGCCTCCGGGTACAGCATCTTAATTCTGCAGCTATTAAAGCAAAGGTGAAAGAGGGACTTTCGTTTATGCAGTTAGAGGAAATGGCAAATCGTTATCCCCAGGAAATGAGCGGGGGTCAACAGCAGAGAGTAGCGCTTGCAAGAATGCTTGTATCCGAGCCGGAAGTATTTTTAATGGATGAGCCGCTTTCCAACCTCGATGCAAAACTGCGTCTGGAAATGCGTGCGGAGATTAAAAATATACACTTCCAGACCGGTGCAACTACGGTTTATGTTACCCATGACCAGGTGGAAGCTCTGACTATGGCCAACAAGATTGCAGTATTAAACCATGGCAGAATGGAGCAGTTTGATAAGCCGAAAGCAATTTATAAACATCCTGCTACTCTTTTCGTGGCAGATTTTATCGGAAGCCCCACAATTAATAAACTGAAAGGAGTGCTGCAGTTCGAAGAGGGTGCGGGAATTTGCAGTGTTCGGGGTGATTCCTTTAAACTTGTCACAGGTTATAAGATAAATACGAGAGTGCAGGAAGGGCAGGAGGTAGTGGCTGCGGTAAGGCCGGAGAGTGTTCTAGTAGATTCGGTGAAGGGGCATGAAGGATCAATCAATATTTTTAGTGCAGAGATAAGTACCGTTCTGCCTGCCGGCCCGGAGACCATACTGCAGGTAAAGTTTAAGAATTATATTTTAAATCTACTTATTACACAGGATGTTGATTATTTAGCGGGTGAAAAGGTTGATATTTATATACCTCCGAAAGAAGTACTTCTGGTTAACAGCAGTACGGGAAGGCTTATCCCACCATCAATGAATACTCAGTAGGCTTTATTCCTGCTATCCGTTTTCAACAAGATACGCATTCAGTATCCGGTGCAGCTTTTCAATAATTTCCCGGCTTTCCTCTTGTGAAGCGATGTTTGTAAGTTCTCCCGGATCATTTTCGTAGTCGAACAGTTCTTCCGCAATAACATGTTTGGCTTTATCCAGATATACCGTGTAGCGGTACTTTTCCGTCCTAACGCTGTGTGCAACTGCATAGGCTTTTATCCTGTCGTGCCACTGGTGCTTGCGGTGAGCGAATACTGCCTGCTTGCCGCTAATATCAGTGTTTTGTAAAAGCGGCAGCATGCTTTTGCCCTGGAGGTATGCCGGAATCGGAATATCAGCCATTTCACAGAGTGTTGGAAAAATATCAACATGCTCTGTAAGATGGTTTTCTTTTAATCCCTGCATCGCGGGGTCCGGAGTGTGAATAATAAGCGGCACCTTAAGGGATGTGTCCCATAGGTTGTGTTTACCCCAGTAGCTGTGTTCATCGGTATGAAATCCATGATCACTTACAAGAACTATTACAGTGTTTTTGTAAAGTCTTAAATATTTCAGCGCGGCAATGAGACGTCCAATCATGGTATTTATATAGCTTATTGCCGCATAGTAGCCGTGCATTAATTCCAGTGACTGTTCATGGTTTGCCGCCCACGGTTCTTCGTAGCCGTGCTGTATAGTACTGCGCCGGTTCGGAGTCTCCCATAGACCAGGATTATGTATTTGCCGGCACTCTATTATTTTCCGGGAGTTTAAGTAAATCTCTGCTGTAAAGGTCCCAGTATTTTTTAGGAGAATTCCATGGGAGATTACCTGCGGTATAGCCGACTGCGAGAAAAAATGGCGTATCTCCTTTAAGGCTGTCAATTGTTATATCCTTTAAGTATCTTAAGGCTCTGTCTGTTGTCTGCCCGTCAAAATAAACGTTATCATCAACATTTCCTGCCTCTGCTGTAGGCCCCTTTGCCTTGCGCAGTCCGGACGGGGTTAGTATATCCTCCATTGAAAGACCTGCCTTTTCAAGGTTTTTTATACGCCTCCGTATAAGCTTAAAGGATTCATTATTAACCCATGGGTTGGGGGATTCTGAGTTATGAATTTTCATGTCTTCCGGGATGTTGTCTGGGAGTTTAGACCTCCAGAAGGGCTCGATCCACGAAGGAGGGTCGTCGACATCGTGAAAGACCAATCCTGCGCCGAAAGTGCGGTACCCGTGATTTTTAAATATTTCCGGAAGTGTAGAAAAATTCTCACCCATCTTTTTCCTGAAATTTGGGAAGAAGGGGTCATTTGTAAACCGCTCTGTTTTTAAAGGACGAAGCCCGCTAAAGATATTCGCTCTGGATGCACCGCAGAGAGGGAACTGACAGAAGTGATTGTTAAACTGTATGGACTCCGAAGCCAGTTTGTCTATGTTCGGAGGTTTTATCCGGCTGTTTCCGTAACAGCCGTAGCGTTTACCGATATCATGGGTAATGATAAAAAGAATATTGTTCTTTTTTCCGTTTTTTAACATTTGTCTGCCTCTATCTTGAATATTTTTCTAAATGTAATGTATGACTCCCCTGCCAAAACCAATATAATTATTCAGGATTGGGCCAATTTTCAATAATTGTAATTATATCAAAATTAAGATTCTATACAATATGATTTTTCCATAATGGAAATTACAGGTTTCTGTAATAAACCAAGCAAATGTTAAGGCTAATCTTTTGTAATTAAAAAGAATTACATCTTTTCCCTAACAGGATGCTGTTAATAACCCATCATTTTTTTTAACTGGAGACAGGTATCCTGTAATTCTCCTGATATTTACCATCGAAGCTGCAAGGATGACCATTGTTTTTATTCTTTCAACTCCACTGAGCGGAAATTTACAGAGGTGGCCTCCGAAGGGATGAATTACACTTCGAACTGTACTTTCCACAGAGGCTCTAATATTCAGATTGTCCTTATTTTCTTCAAACTGCTACCTCTGTAGAGCTACACGAATATTATCATCAGTTGCATTAGGCTTCAGATTTGTAGTTGTAATAAGCTGAAGGTGATTCTCCTGGTTACATGTTTCCGTAGAGTTTGCAACGTATCCTTTTGTTACTTCTTCATTTTTATTTCTATAAGTTATACTGGTATCATCTGGAGACTGAATCTGCAGTACCTTTTAGCTCAGCTCCTTTTTTGACAACAATTTTCTCTTCTTCAAATTTGTAATGCTCTTTAAAAACTCTCACAAGATTCGTATAGGCAGAATGTATGTGATATTTTGATTTGAATATATTTATAAAAAGGCTAAATCTTCTCCAATCTCTTTATACCCGGTCTTAGCTTCATCTCGTTTTAATCTATAGCAATAATGAAGAGAATCTTCTTTTACATAGCTTACGAAAGGGTCACTATATTTTTCAATCTGCTTGTCTGTTATTTTTTCAGTTGCTTTTTTAATTAGGTTTTCTTTATGCTTCCTTTCGTATTCGCAGAGTGCTCCTCTGAAGTAATAAATTGTTCTAAGGTCAAAGTATTCTTCATCAAAATCCTGTAGTCCAAGAGCATATGTTACCTGCAGATTAAAGAGAAAATGATTGTATAATTCTTCATCACTTCATCCAAATCCTGACTTTAAAGTTTCAAACCCCATCAATATATTTGCGGGTGTATTTGGGTCTGATTTTTTATCGCTGTAAAGAACTGAGGATACTTTTTCATCAATCTTGCTAAAATATTCATCATAAAATGTTTGAGCCCATGACCCTTCCAATAGTTTTCTGGCTGTTTTCGGAAGCTGGTCTACTGCTGTGAACATTTTTTGTTGTTGGTGTTTTGTATTTGTCTGAACCAGTCCCCTCTCCTGGAAGGAATTTTATTATATTTTTCAGACTTTGGGAATTACTAAACTTTTTGCAGGGGAGTTTTAAATAATTTTTATTTTTTTCTTGACAGGTGAGATTTTCCGGTTCATAATAAAATTGTTCTGCTCATCCGATGTTCTGAACACTTATAAATATGCAGTTCAATTGTAAATATAAGGCGGTCTATTTATGAAAGATAATGAGTTAAGAAAATCACTGAAAAATGGAAAAGTAGTTATTGGAACAATGCTTCAAGAACTAAGATCTCCTGCGGTTCCCATGCTTTTAGCAGATATAGGCTTTGATTTTATTTTTATAGATATGGAGCATGGTGCCTTCAATATGGAAACAGTTGCGGATTTACTAAAAATAACCAGATTATCGGGAATTACACCTTTGGTAAGAGTTCCCAATCTCGAATACCACCTTATTTCAAGATGTCTTGATGCCGGGGCACAGGGCTTTATGGTGCCTAGAATAGAGACAAGAGAACAGGCTGAAAAAGCGGTTTCCTATTCAAAGTATCCCCCTCTTGGAGAAAGAGGCTGTTCTATAAATAAAGGTCATAATGATTATAGGTCAGAATCTCTGCTTCCGTTTATCAGGAAGGCAAATGCGGAGAATTTTGTAATTCTCCAGATAGAAAGAAAAAAGGCGATAGAGAATCTCGATTCTATTTTTTCTGTTCCAGGTGTTGACGGAGCTATCCTGGGCCCGAATGATCTTGCCGTATCATACGGAGTGCCAAATGACCTTACCAGCCAGCTTATGGAGGAAGCATTTTCAAAGGTAGTGGAGGCAGGGAAAAAATATAATGTCTTTACCGG
>QNBI01000069.1 GCA_003641675.1 Spirochaetota bacterium
TCCGTAAAAGGGTTAAATTAAGCCATTTACGGGGACCCCGTCTTACACCGGCCCTTTCCGCCGCAGAGGCTGTTGCGTGTTCACTATCCTGGTCGGGGACTTTCCCCTCTGCCCCTCCCGTAGTGTTATAACCTGCAGATGCAGACCCATGAACACCGAAATCTGCTTCGGAAGGCGCTCTCATGCGGGTTTCTCCGGAATGCCCGTCTGCTTTCCCATCCCCGTTACCCGTTAAAAGCCGGACACCGGGTTCTATTTCTTTAAATATCCTTTCTGCAGAATCCAGCACAGAAGAAATAGTCACCGTTTCATCTAAATGCAGCACGAGACGCGAAAGAGCAAAGTTAACCCGTGCATTCTCTACCCCCGGAAGACGCAATAGATTCTTCTCTATTTTATCTGCACAGGACGCACACCCTATACCCTCTAATTCGACAACTCTCTCTATAAGTTCTTTGTTAGACGCAGTACTCATATTTATGACTCCTCGATATGTTCCAGACCGTTATCGAGAAAACTCTTTATATGCTCGTCGCTCAAAGAGTAGAACACGATTTTTCCCTCTTTCCTGTACTTAACGATATTCGCCTGTCTCAATATTTTAAGCTGATGTGAAACAGCCGACCTGCTTATTCCTATTACAAAAGATAAATCCCAAACGCACATTTCCGATATATTAAGCGCATAAAGTATTCTTATTCTGGTAGAATCTCCGAGTATTTTAAAAAAATCTGCAAGGTCGTAGAGAATTTCTTCCCGGGGAATCCCCTTTTGGACTTTTTTAACAACCGCTTCATGTATAACAAGAGTTTTTACGGATTCCGCTGTATTGGCTCCTGATTTTCCTGTTCTGCCTTCGGTTCCTGCTTTTCCATTATTACCATTCATACTTTTTCTCACCTAACAAAAAGGATATTCCGGATAGATGCGTCCAGCCATGGCAGGCCTTCCCAGATAATTCTATATGTGAACATATATTCATATATAGAATATATTAATAGATTATTCTGGCATTGTCAAGAAAAAAATAGTTCAAAAATATTATTTAATCCTCGGACGAGTCTTTAAACCTAATGCTCATCATAAGTCGCTGAGCCACGACCTTCCGTTTTCGGCAATAAGCATATCCGCTTCCTTCGGGCCCCAGCTTCCCTGTTTATAAAAAACAAGACCTTTGCCCTTATCTCTTTCCCACGTTTCGATAATAGGATCTATAATGCTCCACGCAAGTTCTATTCCGTCTGCACGCGTAAACAGCGAAGCATCCCCCTGCATAGCATCGAGCAGAAACCTTTCGTACGCTTCCGGCAGAACATTATCACCAAAATCCTGGGCGTAGTTAAACTTCATATCTACAGGACGGGTCATCATACCTGCACCGGGTTTCTTTGTCTGGAAATTAAGGTGAATACCTTCATCCGGCTGAATGCAGAGCGAAAGGGTATTGGGGCTCAAATCTTCTCCCTCCGGAATAGGGAACATGAGGTGGGGAACTTTTTTAAACTGTATTGCAATTTCACTTATCTTTGCGGCAAGCATCTTCCCGGAACGGAGATAAAACGGTACACCCCGCCACCGCCAGTTGTCAATGAACAGCTCAAGGGCTGCATAGGTGGGAGTGACTGAATCGGGTTTAATTCCCTCCTCTTTACGGTAGCCGGAATACTGAGCCCTCACACTCTCCACCTCTTTACGCACAGCCTGGAGTACCTTTACCTTCTCATCACGCAGGGCATCCGCCTCGTACCTGGAGGGAGGCTCCATGGCGATTAACGACATGAGCTGAACAAGGTGGTTTTGAAACATATCCCTAAGCACTCCGGCTTTATCGTAGTAACCGGCTCTATGCTCTACGCCGACAGTTTCTCCGACAGTGATCTGTACATGGTCAACATAGTTCCTGTTCCATAGGGGTTCAAAGATGGCATTGGCAAACCGCAATGTTAAAATATTCTGTACGGTTTCCTTGCCGAGATAATGGTCTATTCTGTATATCTGGTTTTCATCAAAATATTCGTGAATTCTGCCGTTTAATTCTTCTGCACTCTTAAGATCATTGCCGAAGGGCTTTTCGATTATAACCCTTCTCCAGCCTTCATTCTTTCTGTCGGCAGTCTTTCTCCCAAGCCCTGCTATTCCAAGCTGCTCTATAATAATCGGGTAGAGATTAGGCGGAGTTGCAAGATAAAACAGATAATTTTTAAGACCTCCGTCGGATTCCATTAAGCGTTTTTTAAGCCTGGTATAAGTATCCTTATCATCATAAATACCGGGCATATAGGTTATATTATTCCGGAAATTAGGCCACAGGTTGCAGACATTAGGTTTTAAACGTGCATACGATTCCACCCCCTCGTATGTCCGTTCTCTAAACTCGTCATCTGTAAGGCTGCTCCGCGCAATCCCGAGAACCTTAGTACCTTCGGGGAGCAAACCCTCGCAAGAAAGAGAATGCAGCGCCGGCACAAGTTTTCTTCGTGTTAAGTCGCCGGAAGCTCCGAAAATTATTACAGTACACGGTTCCGGTTTGTTTTTCATCTGTTAAATCTTCTACAAATTTTCGCTGAGTCTTGATATAGAGCCGGGAACATCCGTACCCAGATTTACATGAATAACCTTTCTCCCCTTATCCTCTAATGCCTTTTTATCCCCCAGAGCCTGTGCCTGTTTTAAAACCCCGAAAGTAATACCGGAAACATCCGAACCTGCTTTATCCGGTATCTGTACGTCTTTTGTATTTTCCGATGTAAGCTGTATAAAAAATCCTTTTCCCGCATCACCCTTATGAAGCTGACCCGTTGAGTGCAGAAATCTGGGGCCATAACCCAAAGTAACAGCAGTATGATACCTGCTGCGCAGTTTATTTCTAAGCATAGAAAGGGCATTCTTTGCCTCTTCCGAGGGTTTTACATATGCATGAACAGCTATATAGTTCGCCTCGCCAAAACCCTTTAGGAATTCATTCAGCCCTTTGGATTCCGGAGGGAGAGCTGTATCCTCTCCTAATGAACCTTCTTTCATATACAGGGCTACCATCTCCCTGGCTCGTACCTTTGCACTTTCAACATCCGGCTGGTCGAAGGGGTTTATCCCCAGAATATGACCCGCCATTGCAGTTGCAAATTCCCATAGAAAAAACTGAGCACCTAAATCGTATATATCATCGAGGTTAAGCTGGAGAACAGGAAACCCTGAGCTTTTTAGTTTGGAAATTTTTGAGTCATTAATAAGCGTATTTGCAGATTTAAGCCTTAAATATACGAATTGCCTGTCATTTCCGTATTCGGAAGGAACTCCTGTTTCTTCGCCGACAACGGGAAGTATTCCCTTGCCCTCTTTTCCGGTACTTTCCGCTATAAGCTGTTCCACCCAGTCGCCGAAGCTCTCAATCTCATTGGACAATACAAAGGTAGCCTTATCCAAACCCAGACCGGCCAGTTTACCCATGACGATGCCAAGACGTGCTGCATTGTTATCACCTTCCTCGGGGCAGTTGCACGGTTCCGCATTGGCCTTTGCCTTCAAAGCACGGTCGAGCAGCAGTTCCAGGTTAATCCCCATTAAGGAAGCGGGAACAAGGCCGAAATAGGACAGGGCGGAATACCTGCCCCCTATATTCGGGTCGTTCAAAAACACTTTAAGAAAATTATAGTCCTCTGCAAGTTTTACAAGTTTACTCCCCGGGTCCGTAATTGCCACAAAATGCCTGCCAGCTTCACCTTTGCCGAGTTCCTTAAGTGTTCTGTTGTAGAAATATTTAAAAAAGGAAAGAGTCTCTACAGTTCCTCCCGATTTTGTAGAAACAATAAAAAGAGTCTTTCTGTAGTTAAGACTTTCATCCAGTGCAAGTATTGCCTCCGGGTCTGTACTGTCAAGCACGCTTATATCAAGATACCCGGCTTTAACTCCGAAGGTTTTTCTAAAAACCTCCGGTGCAAGGCTCGAACCTCCCATTCCAAGAAGTACCCCTCTTGTAAAACCGTCTCTTTTTACCATTTCTGCAAATTCCTTAAGCCGCGGAATTTGATCGTACATGGCATCTGCAATTGTGAGCCAGCCGAGCCTGTTGGTAATCTCCGCAGGTTTGTTCTTCCAGACGGTATAGTCGTATCCCCACAAACGGGCCACAACTCGTTCGTTAACAGCTTTTTCAACAGCTGTGCTAATTACTTTGCCGTACTTGCCGGCGAATATTTCCAAATCTTTATCTCCGGCATTCATCCTTCTTCTTTTCCCCTCCACACTTTTAAGAAGAGAACTAAAGGCATTGGAAAAAGATTTAATCCCTTTCTTTAGAAGCTCAGCAGAAACGGAATCAAAATTAATTCCGGCACTTTTTAGTTTTTCGAGCTGCAATTCCGCCGTTTTACTGCCCTTATCCACCGTTCTTTCCGCTCTGCCATGGAGAAGAAAGAGTTTCAGAGTGGCAGGAGGAACTGTATTTACAGTATCCGGTCCTATAAGCTCATCCACATACATTGTGTCCGGATACAGGAGGTTCTTTGTACCTGTACTGGCCCATAAAACCCTCTGCGCTTTTGCACCGGCCTCCTCCAGTTTTTTCCACCGGCTGCTATTAAGAACTTCTCTAAAATACCTGTAAGCAACTTTTGCATTTGCCAGAGCAATTTTACCTGCAAGTTCCGTGTTTCCCGCTTTTTCAAGAAGAGCATCCACAGCCGAATCCACCCGGCTTATGAAAAAAGAAGCAACAGACGCAATCCCTTTTAGGTCCCCTCCGCTTTTACTTCTCTGTTCCAATCCCTCTATATATGCATTTATTACCTCTTTATACTGAGTGAGTGAAAAAATAAGAGTAACATTTACATTTATACCCTCTGAAATTAATGCCTTCACAGCAATAATTCCCTCTTTAGTTGCAGGCACTTTAATCATAACATTAGGTTTTCCTATAGTTCTAAACAGCCTTAATCCCTCTTTAACTGTTCCTTCCGTATCGTATGCAAGGGTGGGTTTTACTTCGATACTTACATATCCATCCCTTTTCTCTGTTTTCTCATATATAGGAAAAAGAATATCCGAAGCCGCTTTAATATCCTCTACCGCAAGTGTTTCATATATTTCATCTGCAGAAAGCTCTTTGCCTGCTAATTTTTCCAGCTTACTATCGTAATCGGCACTTCCCGCAATTACTTTTTCAAATATAGAAGGGTTCGATATTACCCCCGAGACTCCGTTATCGATAAAATCCTTAAGTTCTCCTGTAGAAATAAACGAACGGCGCATGTAATCTATCCAAATTGACTGTCCTAATTTATTGAGTTCCTTTATATTTGCCATTTTTCTCTCCTCTTAACAACTAATACACTATGATAATATATTAGTAATACTTTCCACCAAAACATCTGCATTAAAGGGTTTCTGTATAAACCCCTTACAGCCCTCGTCTAAAAGTTTATCGGCAATTCCGCCCCGGCTGTAGCCACTTGCAAGCAGCACCCTGACATAAGGATTAATTTCCCGCAGTCTGTAATACGTTTCACTACCGCTCATCTCAGGCATTGTGAGATCAAGAATAACCAAATCTATATGCTTAAATTTATTCTTATAAATCGAAACAGCATCCTGTCCGCTTTGAGCAGTAATAACGCTAAATCCTAATCTTTGCAGCATTCTGCTACCGACAGAGATAATCATCTCTTCATCATCTATGAGCAGAATACTTTTTTTACGATAATAATCCGTATTTTTAATTTTAGTGTCTGCCGCCGGTTCCTTGTTCTTAGCTTTTTCACCTTTATCTGCACCCGCAACCGGCAGATATATACTAAACTCAGCCCCCTTCCCCGGCTCACTTTCAACAATAATAAAACCGCCATGATTTTTTACGATTCCGTAGACAGAAGCCAAACCCAAACCGGTGCCTCTTTTCATGCCCTTTGTTGTAAAAAACGGTTCAAATATTTTTTTCTTAATTTCTTTATCCATTCCTCTGCCGGTATCAGCCACCGTTATTACAGCATAACTGCCGGGGTTAACGTTAAAATCGGAAAAGCTGGTCCCATGTAAAACCTGTTTTTCGGTTTTTACCGTTAACTTTCCCCCTTCCGGCATAGCCTGCCATGCATTTACATAGAGGTTCATGAGAACCTGACGAAACTGGCTTCTATCCACCTGTACAAAACCTATATTTTCCATAAGTTTTGTTTTTACAGTTATTTCTTTTTTCGTCCTCCAGAAAAGTTTTGTTGTTTCATTAACAATCTCGTTAATATCAAGCAACTCTACCCTGTACTTTCCACCGCGTGCAAACCCTAAAAGCTGCCTTGTTAAATCTGCGCCGTTTTTTATATACTGCTCAATCAACCTTAACTTTTCGTACTCAGGATCATCTGTATTTCTATCGAGGATCATCAGTGATATGTTTCCCTGAATCGCCATAAGCAGATTGTTAAAGTCATGAGCAATGCCCCCTGCAAGAGTACCGAGAGATTCCATCCTCTCCGCTCTATGGACCTTTTCCTCCAAAAGATGTCTCTCCTCCTGTCTCCTTTTACTCTCTATAAATCTTGCTATCATACCGGAGGCTGTCTGCAAAAGGGTTATATCTTCGTATGTCCAGTTATACTCCCTTTTACAGTCATCAAACCCTATGAACCCGTAGAGCTCATTATCCACAAGAACAGGAATATTTAAAATGGAAAGCACCCCTTGAGGTTCAAGTATCCTCCTGTCTTTTTCTGAAAATTCGGACACAAGTCCTCCGAACCATGTTCCTTTCGCAAAATTCTTATAAACTGTATCTGAAAGTTCATTGTAGTAAAGTTTATTTAAAAGGGGGTTTTCCTTCTGCGGTAAAATGCCTTCATCACAGACCTCCTCCACCTGGCGCGCATACATTCTCTTTTTTTCATCGTAGTAATTTTTAAAAAGATAGACCCTGCTTACACCGGTGGCTTTTAAGAGCTCTTTAAGCGCATTTTGTATTCCGTTTTTATGGTCCAGAAGAGCCCTTGAACATGCGGCAAGACCTCTTTCGTAATTTAGGCGTACACGCAGCTTTCTCTCTGTCTGTTTTAAATCTGTAATATCAATGGCCAGCTCAAACTTTACATCACTGCCGTCTGTCCATTTAATTATTTTATCTGTCAGCAGATAATCCCGGTTTATCCGCGGATTGTGATACGACCATGTGTAGCCCTCCCCGCCTCTCTGCAGAAGTAAACGATTTGTGCAGAAGCTGCACGGGGAATCAAAGTTATGGAATACCTTATAACAGACTTTACCTACAGGGTTAAACTCACTTTTCTTTAAAGATGCGTTATTAACAAATATAACCCTGTAGGTTTTCGGATCAATAACACAGATGCTCTCGTTAATGCTGTTAAAAATAGAGAGAAGCTGTTCCCGTCCTTTCCTCAAAGACAGCTCCCTGCTCTTAATAGCATCCGCCATATCAATAAGATTTTCAGAAACAGTACTCAGTTCATGAAAAGAAAACGATGCAGATATTTTTTCTGCACCGTCTCCATGCGGAACACTCTCTTTATCAAGAGCTGCAGCAGGTATGCCGAATAAAGAGTGCAGGACGCCAATCATCCTGCGGTTAATGATAAAAAGTACTATTAAGGAACTCAGAATAGTGAAGGAAAGAAAACCTGTAATAATTCCGCCAATTCCGCCGATTTCACCGGGCAAAGTCCCGGAGCACCCTACGCTGAAAATACCACTAAATACAAAGAACAAAATAAGGACAGCAGAGAAAAAAGGTAAAATAATTAAAATACCAGTGATCCTCTTTAAACTGTTTAATGTTCTCATATAATTAATTATTATATATTAAAATCCCGTTCAATTAAAAGTAGCTTAATGATACTTTAAAATCAGGGCAGGGGCAGATCGGAAAGAGGTTTAAACACATCCGGCACATCCTGCGCCTTTAAAGCTTCTCCTCTTCTGTGGAACTCCGGCAGGAGCTGCTGAAAATCTGTATCCATTCTCAGTTCTGCATCGTTGTAGCCTGATTTAAAAATATCAACAGTTTCTTCTGCAAGCCTTGGCAGTCCTTTAAAAACATTATTCTCCTTTAAAATTACAGCGGAAAGTGCAAACATCAGAGCACCACCAGGTATAGCACCCAGCGCTGTGGTATCCATAGCAGGGTAACATAA
>QNBI01000070.1 GCA_003641675.1 Spirochaetota bacterium
CTTTTATTAATTTTATACGAAAAATACATTTTTTTATTTTTTATTATCTTTATAAAGTTTCCGCGGTGTTTAGAAAGTAATTCATCCGGGTTTATAAGTTTAAATTTTTTTAAGGTGAGAGTATCACCGGAGTAATTGGAGAGCTGGCTGGCAATTATATCACATTTCCTATTTAGAAGAACAGCTTTGCCCTGTTTTGGAATCTCAAGATCTTCCAGAACAGATTTTAAATCATCCAGTAGAATATCTATCCCTAATATTCCAACAAGTTTATTTTGTCTGTTGTATACCGGTATAACCCCGGTAATTCCAAGGGCCTCCACACTTGCGTAAATATACGGCTCGGAAATTGCAAAGCCATCTGCTTTTAATCCGGTAAGGTACCAGGGTCTTATACGGGGGTCGTATCCTTCCGGCATGCTCGGGGTATAATTCCTAAAACCTTTGCCATTGCCCCATTCGAACATTCTGCCATCCTGTGTACCAAGATATATTGCCCTTAAGTATTGTTTTCTTGCAGTAACTATGGATATAAATAAGTTTTTCATGTCGTCGATTTTAATATTGTAAACCGCACGATAATGCGCAAGCCCTTCTGCGAGATATTCTATTTCAAGAAAAAATCTGTCTATTTTCCTGTCCGTTTCTTCCAGGATAGTGGATGAAAGCTCCTGGGCATTATTTAATGCATAGCTGTGCATAGTATTAAAGCTTAAGAAGAAAGAAACGGCAAAAAAGAACAGTAGAGTAATGGAGATAAATAGTATAAATTTTGTACTTATTCCGTATTTTACCTGTACCATGTAGTTCTCTGTTAAGTTTTTAGTATATCATTTTATATTGAAATTTACTACTTAAGCCTATCTTCGCATTTATAAAGAAATAAAAATATATTTAGTGTACCGTATGTTTTCCCTTAAGAAGCATCATTTCAAAGATTCCCGATCCGCTTTCATTTAACTTTTGGCCGTTTATAGAGCCCACGATACTCATATCTGTGTTGAAACGAAAATAGTATGGATTTGAGAATAGTCTAATAAAAAACCGAACAAAAGGCAGCAGGTTATCTATTAGGCTTCTTGCCTCTATAATTTCGGAGTTTGAAATTGTTAATACAAGTTTACCTTTTTTCTGTTGTATCTCTATTACCATTTTTTCAGGATATTCCCTGCCTCCGGAGTGAGTTGCCCATTGGGAAGGTGTTGATTTCATTTTAAAGGAATTGCCGGATAGAATTTTATCTCCCTTCGCAAGGTAAAAAACAGGAACTTTGGTTTTACCGTATTTGGATGATGTTAGCATCTCGGAAAAAATTGTTGTATAATCTCCAATATGAGCTCTCCCCCAGTACCACTGAGTAATAGCATCGTTAAGCCTTACATTACCCCAATTATGGTCGTGATATCCGGAACCTGTAACCTCTTTTGTTGTTCCGTTATAGGTTAAACTTCCCGTAACATCTGCATATGGGACAGAAGGAAGCCATGCGAAGTATTTTTTATAGGATGAGTCAAAGTACATTTTGCCGTCGCCGGGCCTCCATGCAGGAGCTTTAGAAATAAACTTAAGGTATGCCTCTATACTGTTATGGCTGTAGTGCAGTATATAGGTTTTAAGGTCTCCTTCCACACTGCTATGGCCGATTTTTACGTAGCATTTATCTTTAAATGCGTAAAAATTATTAAAGCCGGGATTATCCGAATCGGAGATTTTTTTACCATTTTTAGTTGTAATAACAATGCTTACCTGCGGATCTGGTTTTCCGAAAGGCTTTAGTATGCTCTTTGTAGAAAAAACAATTACCGCCGTGGAACCGTCATTAAAGGAAGCATCAAAATACCACCATTCAAAAGATTCACCCTCTGGGTTTGTTCGGAGTCCGTCCTCCCATGGTTCTACGTAAGATTTTAAGCCTTCTGTTCTAATAATGGTGGAATTTGGCGGATAGATATCTCTGGCAGTTGAACATCCTAGAAGAATAAGCACTGCTGCGGTTAATAAAGATAAAAGTGCTTTTTTCATTTCGGTAATAGAACATTGTATTTAAGTAAGTATTTTGTCAAGGACAGAAAAGGACAGAAGAGGACAGCAAATAAGGACAGGAAAGGACAGCAAATATTTATATGCATTTTTATGGGTGTATAGCGTCTCTCTATGCGCTGTGAGGAGGTTTTCTTTTGTCATTTCTTCATGTATAAGAGAGCCCTGAACTGTCCCCTTTCTTAAAACTGTAACAGTATCACAGGCCTCCATAATTTCTTTTATCTTATTAGACAATACGACGGTAACCCCTCTCTTAACAAGAATCTGCAGAGACTTTAAAAGCTGCTGGAATTCACTCTGAACAAGTGATGTCGTCGGTTCGTCGAGTATTAAAAGGCGAACATTTCTGTATAGAGAGCGTATTATTTCTATTTTCTGTTTTATATCGGAAGAAAGTTCTTTTACCTTTACGCTTAAAGGGAAGTGGTGAACCATTCCAATACCATGTTTTATAGAATCGTAAGGCGATGTTATTTTTACTCTTTTCCCCTCGATTATTATTTGGTCGCTGTCAGGCAAATAGAGTCCGTAGAGAATGTTCATAAGTGTTGATTTGCCTGCACCGTTTTCTCCCAGTAAACCGTGAATTTTACCTTTTTCAATGGAAAAATCAATATTATCGAGAGCTACTACTTAACCGAAAACTTTGCGGATATTTTTAAGTTCAACAATATTCTTATTAGACACTTTTAATACCGCCTTATTATTATCTTTATACAGAAATGAATGGCCGAAGTTAAACTCCGGCCGAGTATTAATTTTATATTTACGGGAGAATCTTTTTAAGATTTTTTACAACCTTAATTTTGCCGGGAGCAATATCTTATGCAATTTATTTTGTTACTGTAACTTTTGGAATACCAACCTGTAGGCCTCTGTAATATTATCGGTTCTAAAAAGCATTATACTTGCCGATGGTTTGTACACGGTCTGTGCTCCGTAATTTCCGGAGAAAGCGTTAAAGATATAGCTTTCTTCCCCTCCTGTGATAGAGTTTATTGGAAATAGCTGTAAAAATCCATTGGTGTACATGGTAACCTTGTACTGTGCGTTCTTATCCATTTCGTACGGGCCGAATACTTTCATAACATCTTCTGTAATACTGTTAATACTGGATATAGGAGCCGGGTTCGAAAAATCTATATTAGTGAATATTAAAGTCCAATTAGCTGAAATATTGTCTGTCCTGAAAAGGTAATCTCCTCCTTTCGAATTAAATACAATTTCAGTACCGTTACCCTGCCCCTCGAAAAGATTAAAAATGGTTGTGTCGTTATTAACATCGAATAATTGAAAATAGCCCGAAGTATTTACTGTAATTTTATACAGTCCCTTTGGAAGGTTAAACGGGTCCAGTACGAGAGCAGTAGAACCGCTGAACTCTTTGTGGAAAGCAGGGGTTTGGATCGGTTCCGGCTCAGATTCCGGCTCTGTTTCTGTCCCTCCGGTAGTCTCTGCCGGTGGTTTTGTAGCGGCAGTATCATTTATATTACAGCTTAAAAGAGAAAAAATTAAAGCTAATAATAGAAGGAGATTAGACAGTGTAAATATGGATAGGTTAATTCTAGCTTTTCGTATTGTAGTATTCATTTCCGGATTTTTAGTCATAGTAAAATACCTCCTTAAGATAAAGTTTCTTGAATGTTTGTGTAACCCAGAGAAATTGTGCATAGAGGTTTAGTTTTTAATTCCGTTCTCATTTTTCACATAGATTTAAAGCATAAATTGTGCCATTACATAAATTATGTAGAGGGATTAAGTAAAGTGTGGAATTACCCGTTTATATGGCCATCTTTTATTAAATATACTTGTTCTTAGAGCTCTGGATTGGGATTTGCCTATTTATACGTAACCTAAATTGTAACCGAAGTTACACTGCTGTGAAACTGTAGTTACCGTTGTATTCTGTTTTATTAATACTGTGGCTGTTTCCCCCGGCTTCATGGGCTTTTATTTTTTGCCGCTTAAAATAGATTGAGAAAGGTTTTGGCTCAAAAGGAACTGTATGCACATTTAATATAATACTGTGTATCTGAAAGTTTATTGATAATTTTCTATTAAAGAGTATTATTAGAGATGTTGGAGAAAATATATAAGTACGATATTTTAACAGGAGTCTATGAGTGCCTGATGACAGGAGCAATTACAGAGACAACATCTCGCAGGGTTTAAGGGTTAAAATAACTTTAAAGGGAGACTACAGAAGCGGAAATACTTTTGAAGGCATAGTGGATGAGGTTTTCACAAGGGCTCAGTTTCATCCTCATGGAATAATGGTTAGGCTTACAGACGGAAAAATCGGCAGGGTTAAAGAGATAGTTACCCCAGTTGACGATAACACTGCTAAGGATGTTAATGCCCCTACAAAAAACGTGGAGGGTAAATTAAACCCTTACAGGGATCCGGAGGAAATAACAGTTAAAATTGCAGAAGATGAAACAGGCTATTCCTATAAAAATCTATTCTATCCTTATATAAAAAATGCCGGTGGAGTGGTGATAAAGGATGCCTATATACGGAGGGATTATCAGATAAAGAATCTTGTTGCATTCTGCAGTATCTTTCCGGCGCGTTCCCTTAAGGAAAAACGAATAGAGGTTACACTTGTTACAGGCCCGGAGACGGAGGAAACGGAAAGAGAAAAGCAGATACATAAGCTGGAAGAGTTAAAAAAGGCACTTAATGATCTTAATATGGATTTTAAGTATGAGTTTGATGTTAGGCTGCACGATAGGTCTATAGAAACCGATACCGGGTGGCGGATAATCCCGGGCCGGGGATTGGACATATACAAGGATCCGGGCACATACTATTCCCCTGTAACCTTTGACCAGACAAAGAGAAAGTGCAAAGAGACAGAGATAGATTTTATAAGAAGGAGAAATGTGTAATGAAACTTGAACAAGGTTCTATTGTCCAAAGTTCAAAATGGCCAGAACCCATAGAAGTTAAATCGGTTGAACAATTAGGAAACCATATCCATATAATAGGCGTTACAGTTAATTCCGAACGTTATTTTGACCAGATTATTTCAGAAGAAGATCTTGAAAATATTAGAATCCAGCGGGTAATCACGGATTTCAGAGAAGATCCGGAAAAGGTATTTCTCTCGCTGGAAACGATGCGTTACAGATATGCCTCCATGTATGACCCCCTATTAGCTATGAATACTTCCAAGGTAGATCCATTGCCGCACCAGATAGAAGCTGTGTACGGTTATGTTCTTAAAAAACCAAGGATCAGGTTCCTTATTGCAGATGACCCCGGTGCAGGTAAAACCATTATGGCGGGGTTAATAATAAAGGAGCTCAAAATAAGGCACCTTGTAAAACGAATTCTAATTGTTGTTCCCGGACATTTAAAAGACCAGTGGAAACGTGAACTTAAAGAGAGGTTCGAAGAGATATTTATTCCTATAGGAAGAGATTACATAAATGCTCTTTACGGTCAAAATATCTGGCTTAGAGAGAAGCAAATTATCACTTCCATAGATTTTGCAAAACAGATTGATGTATTGCAATCTATAGCTGCTGCGCATTTTGATCTTATAATTGTAGATGAAGCTCATAAGATGAGTGCATACCGTTACTCTAATAAAGTATCAAAAACCGGCCGCTACCGTTTGGGTGAGATATTATCAAAAGTTTCAGAGCACCTGCTTTTTCTAACGGCAACTCCTCACAAGGGAGACCCTGAAAATTTCAGACTGTTTCTCGATTTGCTTGAACCAGGTTTTTTTGCGACAAATGAAATGGTTGAAGAATCCATTAAAAATAATGAAAACCCACTCTTTATAAGAAGGGTTAAGGAAGACCTTAAAGATTTCGAAGGGAAACCCCTCTTTCTTCCGCGTTATGTAAAAACTGTAGCTTTTAAATTGGGATCAAGTTCACCAAAGGAAGTAGAACTCTACAATGAACTCTCAGAATATGTTGTAACTCAATACAACAGGGCGCTTGCCAAGGATAAAAAGAGGAATATAGCTTTTGCAATTGTTATTCTGCAAAGGAGATTTGCATCCAGCACATATGCTTTGTTAAGGTCTCTGGAGAGAAGAAAAAAGAAGCTTGAGGAATATTTACAAAACGCAGAAAAGTATTCGGCAAGCCAAAAAGGGATTGTTGATAAGGTTCCCGAAGGTGCTTTGGATTTTGAAACCTTTGAAACAATAGAAGACTTGGATGAGGAGCAGAGGTGGAGAGAAGAGGAAATATGGGAAACTCTAAGTGTTGCTGAAAACAGAGAGGAATTAAAAAGAGAGATAGAAACGATAGACTCACTTATAGAAAAGGCAAGAGATATCATTCAGAATGAAGAGGAGGTAAAATTAAAGGCTCTTAAGGGTTCGCTCTCCGAATTATCTGCAAAGTTCGATAAGCCATCTGATAAAAAGGTGCTTGTATTTACGGAATCCAGAGATACTCTTGAGTATCTGGAAAAGAAAATACGGAGCTGGGGCTACAGTACAAATACCATTCATGGCGGAATGAAATTGGAAGACAGAATAAATGCAGAGTCTGTATTCAGAAACGAGACCGACGTACTGATTGCAACAGAGGCAGCGGGAGAGGGTATAAACCTTCAATTCTGTCACTTAATGATAAACTACGATATCCCATGGAATCCGAATCGACTTGAACAGAGAATGGGTAGAATCCATAGGTACGGCCAACAAAAGGAGGTCTTTATATTTAACCTTGTTGCGAGTGATACACGCGAAGGTCGGGTTTTGAATAAACTATTTGAAAAACTGGAAGAGATAAGAAAAGCAATGGGTACAGATAAGGTTTTTGATGTCTTAAGCGAAGTTTTTTATAATAAGAATTTGTCCCAATTAATGATAGAAGCAGCGGCAAGTGCAAGAGACATAAATGAAATATTAAAGGATATCGATATTAATGTTGATAAACCTTATATAAAGAAAGTAAAGGATAATCTCGGTGAAAGTTTAGCCACACGATATATTGATTATACAAGAATAAAGGAAATGCAGCAGATTGCCAGAGAGCACAGGTTGATCCCCGAATATACAGAGAAGTTTTTTGAAAAGGCATTTGTAAAAGTTAATGGGAGAATGCGAAGGAGAAAGGATGGGTTTATAGCAATCGAATCGATCCCTCATGATATCCGTTTTATAGCAGACAGTGACAATTTTAAAAAGATGTTTGGAGACTTACTGCGAAAATACCCAAAGGCAACCTTTGATAAGGATATCGCCTTTAAAAATCCGGATTCAGAGTTTATTTCCTTCGGACACCCGTTATTTGAAGCTATGCTTGGGTTTGTAGAAAAGAATTATTCCGGTTCACTTGTACGTGGAACTATATTCATGGACCCGGATGGAAGATTAAATGGTTATTTGATATTCTACGAGGGTGAAATTGATGACGGAACGGGTTCTGTTGCCGGTAAAAGGTTGTTCAGCTTCTATGTGGACGGAGAAAATATTACTCCGGTTGATCCTTCCATTATATGGGACTTGGTTGCTACAAAAGATAATCATATTGGAACAGTAGATATAGAAAACCTTAAAAGTAGAACATCACAAAGGGTGGTTGAGGTTTTAGAAGATTACAAAAATGAGTTATTAAGGGAAAGGCTTCGCGAAGCGGGAATTAAAGAAAAGTATGGCTGTGAATCGCTTAAGCATCTCATTGTAAAGCTCGATGGTGATTTAATATATCTTAATGGAAGGAAGGATAGGGGTGAAAATGTGGATCTTGCCATCAGGAATAAGGAGGAGAGAAAAGCAAAATACGAAAACGCATTGGTAGAATTGAAAGATTTAATAGAGAAAGAAAAAACATTAACCATGGCAATGCCAAGATTTATAGGTATCATCAGGGTTATACCAAAGAAAACAGGGCAAATGGGGACAGATGTAGAATTAGAAAAAATTGGAATGAGCATTGCTATGGCGTATGAAAGAAACCATAACAGAGTACCGGAAGATGTATCGGAAAGCAATTTGGGTTTTGATATTCGCTCAAAAGACCCAAAAACTGATACTATAAGATATATAGAGGTAAAAACAAAAGCCACCAGCGGTGAA
>QNBI01000071.1 GCA_003641675.1 Spirochaetota bacterium
TTCGATCTGGAAAAACTCAGGTATCATAAAATAATAATAATGGCAGATGCAGATGTGGATGGTTCGCATATACGGACACTTCTATTAACATTTTTCTTTAGATACATGAAAGAACTAATAGAAAATGGGCACATTTTCCTTGCAATGCCGCCTTTGTATAAAATATCAAAGGGTAAAACTGTTTATTATGCATATGATGAAGCAGAAAAAGAAAAAAGATTAAAGGCTTACAGTAAAGGCAATAATGTCTCTGTGCAGAGGTACAAAGGCCTGGGAGAGATGAACCCGGAACAACTCTGGGATACTACTATGGATCCTGAGAAGAGAAACATAATTCAAGTAAAACTTGAGGATGCAGTAGAGGCAGAGGAAATATTTACCACTCTTATGGGCGGTAATGTAGAGCCGAGAAGAAAGTTTATAGAGGAAAATGCCTTATCTGTAACAAATCTTGATATATAAATTGGGAGATTATTGTGGCTGAAAATATTGGAAAAGTTATCCCTATTGCAATAGAGGATGAAGTAAAAGAATCGTATATGAACTACGCAATGTCTGTTATTGTAAGCAGAGCTCTTCCGGATGTCAAAGATGGATTAAAACCGGTTCATAGAAGAATTCTCTATGCTATGAATGAAATGGGGCTTCGCCATGAGAGGCCGTATAAAAAAACTGCGAGGATTGTGGGTGATGTGCTTGGTAAATATCATCCTCATGGGGACCAGTCAGTATATGACGCTCTCGTAAGGATGGCGCAGGATTTTTCTCTGAGGTATCCGCTTATAGACGGGCAGGGAAATTTTGGATCAGTAGACGGCGATTCCCCTGCTGCTATGAGATATACAGAGGCAAGGCTTGCCGGAATCGCAAATGAAGTTCTTCGAGATATTAATAAGGAAACAGTTAATTTCGGTCCTAATTATGACGGATCCATGCAGGAGCCTCTCGTACTTCCGAGTGCTCTTCCCGTTTTACTTATTAACGGCTCAAGCGGAATTGCGGTTGGTATGGCTACGAATCTTGCACCGCATAATTTAAAAGAAGTAGCAAAGGCAATTATTGCAGAGATAGATAATCCTGAAATAACGACGAAAGAACTTATGCATTATATTAAAGGTCCTGATTTTCCGACAGGAGGGATTATTTTTGGAAAGTCGGGAATAAGGGATGCCTACAGTACGGGCAGGGGTAAGATAGTTGTCCGTGCGCGTGTGGTTTTGGAAACTGTAAAATCAGGAAAGGAAATAATTGTAGTTAACGAACTGCCTTACCAGGTTAATAAGGCAAATTTAATTATTAAGATTGCAGACCTTGTAAGAGAGGGAAGAATAGAGGGAATAAGTGATTTAAGAGATGAGTCGGATCGACATGGTATGAGAATAGTTATTGAATTAAAAAGAGGTATTAAACCAAGGTTAATACTTAATCAGCTTTTTACACACACATCGCTTCAGGTTAATTTTGCCGTTAATAATTTAGCCTTAGTAGATGGATTACCGAAAGTCCTAAAACTAAAAGAACTTGTAGGACTTTTCATTAAGCACAGGGAAGAGGTAATTACAAGAAGGGCAAAGTACGATCTGAAAAAAGCGGAAGAACGCGCGCATATTCTAAAAGGTCTTGTAATAGCCCTGAAGAATATCGATGAGGTCGTTGCAATAATTAAGAAATCGAGGAATGTGGAAACAGCCAGAAACAATTTAATGAAGAGATTTAAGCTTTCGGAAATTCAGGCACAGGCTATTCTGGATATGAGGCTTCAGAAATTAACTTCTCTCGAAACAAAAAAGATAGAGGAGGAACTAAAGGCAATCCTTGCACAGATAAAGTACTTGAAAGAACTTCTGGCAAGTGAAGAGAAAATATTAAATATTGTTAAGAAAGAAACTGAAGAAATAGCAAAAAAATACGGAGATGAAAGAAGAACAGAGATACTTAATGAGGAAGTTGAAGAAATAAATATAGAAGATTTAATAGCAAAAGAGGATATGGTTATTCTTATTTCTCACAACAACTTAATTAAACGTATTCCTGTTTCTGCATATAGAAGTCAAAATAGAGGCGGAAGGGGGAGTTCTGCTGTAAATTTGAGAACAGGAGATTTTATAGAGAAGATATTTATAGCATCTACTCATGATTATATTTTGTTCATTACAAGTGAGGGCTTATCTTACTGGCTTAAGGTATATGAAATCCCTGAAGGTTCAAGAGCATCAAGGGGTCAAAGCATAAAAACACTCTTATCTATTTCCAATAACGAAGAGATTACAGCAGTAGAATCATTGAGTGAGTTCTCTGATAAAACATTTATCTTTATGGCAACAAATAAGGGAACCGTAAAAAGGGTCACTTCGAAAGATTTTAGGAATGCAAGGGCGAGGGGAATAAGAGCAATAAGACTTGATAAAAATGAACGGCTAATAAGTGCAAAGTTGACAAGCGGTGAGAAAGATGTTGTATTGGTGACAAGGAGGGGAAATGCGCTTCGGTTTAAAGAATCGAAGGTCAGGGTGATGGGAAGAGCATCTCATGGAGTACAGGGAATAAAGCTTATAAATAATGATGAACTTGCCGGTATTGTGATAATAGAAGAAAAAGAAAAGATGTTTGTTATCTCGCAGAATGGGTATGGGAAAAGAGTAAAATACGACCTTTTTACAAATCACGGAAGAGCTACAAGGGGTCAGATATGTTACAAGGTAAATGATAAAAGCGGTGAAATAGCAGGTGTGCTTTCTGTAAAGAAAAACGATGATATAGTATGCATTACATCTCAGGGCGTGGCAATAAAGATAAGTCAGAAGAGAATTCCAAGTCAGGGGAAAGGTGCTTTAGGTGTAAAAATAGTAAATATTAATAAACCGGATATAGTTGTTGGTGTTGCAAGAGCCGAAAAGGATACCTGATCCGGTAAAAATTGTTTCACGTGAAACAAAATACCTCTTTTATCAATTTACTCGGTATGATAGGTTATAAACCTACTGGAAATCTGCGGGAAATAAATTATGGCTAAGATTATAGTTTTTGCAAATCAGAAAGGCGGTGTGGGTAAAACCACAACAGCTGTAAACTTAAGTGCGTATCTTGCAGATATGGGAAAGAAAATTCTCCTTGTTGATTTTGACCCTCAGAGCAATTCATCGAGCAGCCTTGGTTTTTATGGGAAATCACCCGGAATTTATGAAGCAATTATGGGTAAGAATAAGGCAGAAAATGTGCTCTATAAAACGGATATAGATAAACTTTGTATAATTCCTTCCAGTATTAATCTGGCCGGTGCAACGGTGGAACTTGTAAATGAAAGATATAGAGAGTTTTTTTTAAAAGGGGTGGTGGCCAAGTTAAACGATTCTTTTGATTATATTTTTATTGACTGCCCGCCCTCCCTGGGGCTCCTTACTCTAAATGGACTTGTAGCAGCAAGCCATGTAATAATTCCTCTGCAATGTGAATATTTCGCATTGGAAGGTTTGTCTCTTCTTCTTGATACTGTTAAAAGGGTTCAGGAGAAATTAAATCCAGGTTTAACTATTGGAGGAATTGTTTTTACAATGTACGATACACGCACAAGAATAGCCCATGAAGTTGTTCAGGAAGTTGTGAACCTATTTAAGGATAGGGTTTTTCATACAATTATTCCGAGAAATGTGCGTTTAAGCGAAGCGCCGTCCTTTGCAAAGCCTATAAGTATTTATGATCCTGAATGTTCGGGTGCAAAAAGCTATAAAAAATTAGCCGAAGAGGTAATCCGCAATGTCTAAAAAAGCATTGGGCAGAGGGATAGATGCCCTTTTAAAAACAGAAAAAAGAGACTTTTCTTCTGTAATAGAGGTTCCGCTGGATTCTCTTGTGGTAAATCCATACCAGCCAAGGCAGGATTTTGATACCGAGACTCTAAAGGAATTAGCAGATTCTATCAAGCAGAAGGGTATTATTCAGCCTATCCTTGCAGAATCCAAAGATGATGGTAAATATTTAATAGTAGCGGGAGAAAGAAGGGTTAGAGCAGCAAGGATTGCCGGCCTAAGGGAAGTACCTGTTATTGTAAAGAGGTTTACAGAGGAGGAGAAGCTGGAGATTGCGCTTATAGAAAATATCCAGCGGGAGGACCTTTCTCCTATCGAGGAGGCCTATGCTTATAAAAGGCTTATTGATATTTCCAAATTGAACCAGGAAGAAATAGCTGCTAAGGTAGGTAGAAAAAGATCAACAGTTGCAAATACGCTGAGACTTTTAAAACTTGCGCCGCCCATACAGGAAGCCCTCCGTAAGGGCAGTATTACACCCGGCCATGCCCGTGCTCTTCTAATGGTGGAGGATTTGGAAAAGCGGAAGGTGCTCTTTAATAGAATTTTAAACAAAGGTTTATCTGTAAGACAGACGGAATCTGCCGCTTCTTTGTTTAAGAAAAAGGTAGATACCAGTAAGAATAAATCGCTGTCTTTAGAGAAAAAATTAACCCCGGAACTTAAGGATATTGAACAGAGACTTATAGATGCATTCGGGACAAAAGTTTCCATTAAGGGGACAAATTCCCGCGGCAAAATAGAAATATCTTACTTTTCTTTAGACGATTTAAACCGTATTCTGGATATACTTTCCTAATCTGCAACCTAACATAAATTTGCATTTCGATTTGTACTACCTGTATTTAAAATATGTCTATAATTTAATACTAGAAAGGATGTGCAATGTAAATTTTTAAAAACACGAAAATCGGTGCAAAGTTACTAATAGGTGAAGTGTCTTTAATGGAAAGGGCGGTTATTGCCGGCGCAAATGCAAATACTAATTCTAATTATGAAACAAAAGTACTGTTTTTGCAGTTAAAAGAAAATACAGATAAAAAAGATGCTTTTTTTAGTTTTATCGACAGGGGTATAAAACAGGCAGAGCTGAATATAGAAAGGCCCAAAAACACCCCTTTTGACATGCTTCCTGTTAATGCTAAGAATGCTAATGTTAAGATTAAAGTTTTGGCAGAGGAGTATGTAAAGAATATTGGGACAATTAATAATAATAAGGCGATTATACTAAAGAGTCTTGATAAAATAATAAACGATACTAATAAATTGGAGCAGAATGCTATAAACAGCACCATGGAGAGCTTTAAAAATGCATATATACTTGTGCCGATAATTCTTGGTGTGTTTGTAATTCTTATTATAGCTTTTACCGTTATGATTTCTGCATCTATAACCGGAATGACAGGTTCGGTTGTAAATATGCTTAAAAATATATCCGAGGGAGAGGGCGATTTAACCAAAAAGATTATTGTTAAATCCAATGATGAACTTGGAAAATTTGCAGAGTATTTTAACCTTTGTCGTCTGCGGCAATTGAGCAAATGATAGCATCTATTAAGAATATGACAGGGGTAGCTCATACTAAGCAGAAAACTGCCAACAGATTAAAAGAGCTTGCTCAGAATGGACAGGATCAAGTATTTAAAAATACAGGGGTTAAAACGGAAATGATCGGGGTAATTCAGGATGTTGCTGATAAGACTAATCTTTTGGCTATTAATGCCGCTATAGAAGCTGCGCATGCCGGAGCTGCAGGAAAAGGATTTGCCGTAGTTGCCGATGAGATTAAAAAGCTTTCAGAAACAACCGGTTCAAATGTAAAAAATATTTCAATGATTCTGGAAGGCATTCTGGGTAGAATTGAACATAATGCAAAAACATCAGAAGAAACAGGTCAGGTTATGGAGAATATCTTTTCCGGTGTAGCTGAAATCACAGATGCAATTTCAGAGCTAATTCAGTGAATGGTGGAGCTTTCTGCGGCAAGCGACCAGATTACAAGTGACTTAGGCAAGCTTATAAGAAGCACAGACGATGTAAAGAATTCGTCTGAAGGCATGAAAGAAAAAACCGTTTTGGTCGATGAAGTAGCTCAAAGAGTGTCTAATATTGCATAGGAAAATCTTTATGGCATAGAAGAAATAAGCAAAGGCATGAACGAAATAGTCCAGGCAACGAAGAATATCTCCGAACTGGGAACAAGAAATACGGAGAATCTTATCGTGTTGGAAGCAGAAATTTCGAGGTTTAAAAGTGGATGATACTTCTGCAGAACCTGGACTTGGAGATGAATTTCCGGAAGGTGAGATTTAAATATAGTATCATTTACATTACTAATTAACTAACGTATATTTATAGCATGTACTCTTAATACTGTTAATTACGATTTTTAAGCGAATAGAGAAAGCTGTATCCTACAACTTTGAACAGACAGGGCGCTGATAGCGGATGAATATCAGTGGAATTATTTTGATAAACATTCCTCTGAAGACTGCCGCAGAGACGTAATAAACCCAAAACTTGAAAAATTGGGACTGAAATTAAACCTTTAGTATTGTTCTAAAAAACATATGCAGAAAGCATCAGTCTAAAAAGTTCATTATTTTTTGATTTACCTTTTCGGGATATTCAAGCAGAGGCGCATGTCCGCAATTATCCAGAATGTATAACTTAGAATTCGGGATTTTCTCCTTTGCCGTATATGCATACTTTAAAGGGATAACTCTGTCATTCTTTCCCCAGATAATTAGTGTTCTGGCTTTTATGGATTCAAGCTTGGGCAGAATAGGTGTCAATATTTTCTTCTTTCCTCCGAATACCGTTGCACCGGATCTTAAAGCCTTTAGTATTGTTTTTTGCACGCCTGGAATATTAGCCATAGTGCACTCTAAATCTATCCAGTTTTTCTGCACAATATTGGGATTATAAACCATATATCTGAATTTTTTGCCGCAGTTCTTACGGCTCACATTGGATAGAAGTTCACCTACGATCGGTATAGTTAATATTCTTAAGGTAATAGTGAACTGTCTGCCTAAACCGCCGCTGTCTATAAGTATCAGCCTGTCGACCATTTCAGGATTATCAACGGCAAACTGTAATGCCACTCCTCCTCCCATGGACCATCCTACTAAACTCGCTTTTTTTATTTCCAGAGCTTTCATGAAAGAACGGAGAAAAACCGAAAAGAAAGAGTAGGTGTATGAACCTTCCGGCTTTTCTGTTTTCCCGAAGCCGATCTGGTCAAAGGCGTATACCTTATGGCTGCTTGAGAGAGTCTTGAAAAGCATAAACAGGCTTTCCATATACGACCCAAGGCCGTGCAGCAGAATAATCGGAAACCCTTTATTCCCTTCCTGCCAGTACCTTGTTTTTACCAGGTTAATATCAATATATCTGTCCATGGAAAAATTATATTTTAGATTCATATTTATAAATATATAATTTTTTTAATGCTGCAACAACAATCTGTAAAAGAGGATAGGTTTATTACTTACAGCAAGGTTGCGCTATAATTTTAAATTTAATATACTGATCCGGATATTTTCATTTCGTGTTTAAGATTTTTTAGCTATTAATAGTGTGGGGGAAACTTCTTGAAAACAAAGCATATTAAGAATAATTTTCGGTGGCGTTATGTTCTTACCCTTGCCTTTGCTCATTTTTACCACGATACTTATAGTTCTTTCCTCGCGCCGATCCTGCCTCTTCTAATAAAAAATCTCGGCCTATCATTATCTCTTGCAGCTCTGCTGTCGCTTTTTCAGCGAATCCCATCACTTATAAATCCGTTTATAGGCGTTATAGCCGATGAACTTCCTCTTACATGGTTCGTTGTTATTACACCTCTAATTACGTCTATAGTGATGAGCCTGCTGCCCATTTCAAGTTCTTACCTGTTTCTCTTTCTTCTGCTTATTACCACGGGGTTAAGTTCCGCCTTTTTCCATGTCCCGGCCCCTGTCCTGGTGAGGAAAGTATCCGGTAAAAGAGTAGGTGCCGGGATGAGTTTTTTTATGTTCGGAGGAGAACTTGCGCGGAGTGTGGGCCCTCTTGTTATTCTGGGCGCTGTTACTATGTGGGGAATGAAAGGTACTTATAGATTAATTTATTTCGGGATAGCAGGTTCTGTTTTCTTATATTTTATGCTAAA
>QNBI01000072.1 GCA_003641675.1 Spirochaetota bacterium
GAGGACAACTACACCAATATACCGTCAAAATTCATCAATTTGGATGAGAATTTCCCTTACAGAGGATATATTAACTACCTAAATGGACCTTCTGAGTTTACCATGGCAAGGGACAAACTCCAGTTAGGCCCGGGCAGGTGGAGTTCTCTGTCTGTAAATAAAAATGTTCCCTACTTCGATTATGTAAAGGGAAAACTCGATTTCACATGGTTCGCATTTTCATCGTACCTTATCCGATTAAACCCGATTCTTTCGTCATCCGAAAGCCTTGAATTAGAATCCATGCAGGCAGGTGAAAATCCGGAGGTCAATGCAAGAGTGGAAACCCCATTTTCCGAAAAATCAAAACACCTTGCCGTGCATAAACTCTTTCTTTCGCCTTTTCCATGGATAAGTTTTAGTGTTGCAGAACTTAATATGATAGGCGGGCGTACTCCTCAATTAACGGATTTTAATCCTGTGATTATTTTTCACAACAACTTCGAAGAGGGGTGCAATAACCAATCGCTAAGCGCGACTTTAAGACTGGTTCCCCTGCCGGGAATCCTTCTATACGGCGAATATTACCTGTACGATGCTGTCGTAGCGGATGAGAAAAACCCAAGCTATAAACCGGGGGCATCCGCGTACCAGTCCGGCTTTACACTGCTTTCCGACAACTATTTAAATATCGGCCCTGGAAGGTTCCGCCTGGACGGAGAATTTAGTCTTGTAGATCCATGGTGCTATGCACGGTGGTACGATTTAAAAAAATACACCTCACGCTTTGTATATGTGGAAACAGGCGCTCATACGCGAAACTGGGCGGACTACCCCCTCGGATACTATCTGGGCCCGGATGTTGTTGATATAAATCTGCAGTTATCATATGGAGTACCGGGGTTATGGGAAACATACTTTTACTGGAAAAGAAGCGGATTAGGTTCGATTAACCTCTACGGATGGGGAGACGGAAACCTTTTTTCCCATACAACAGAGGGCAATTTACCCTTGACAGGATCTCCCACATCAAGGGAGAATATGCCTGCTCAGTGGAATGATCTGTTTAAACTAAACTTTTCTTTAGTCGCCTTAAATAATATTAAGGTGTCTCTGTGGTTTTCCTATGAAATTATTAAAAATCGCTTTAACATCAAAGGCAATAATGCTTATATTTACGATACAGGGTGTGCCGTCACATGGAAAATATTTTAGGAATTAGACTAACTGTATGAAATATGAGCCGGATAAATTAATTAATAAAATACTCAATTCGTATATGGATATAGGCGGTATAAATCATCTTGAAGGCTCAAACCTTCCATCGAGACAGAGCATAATAAGGATAATGAATGATCTTGAATCTATAATTTTCCCAGGCTTTCGGGATGAAGAAAGTCTTGATAAATACAACTATAGATATGTAATAGGCAGTAAAATCACAGAGGCGGCGGCTAAATTGGAGACCGAACTTTACAAAAGTCTAAGGTACTTTAAGAATAACATGAACGGAGAAGAGGAGAAAGAATCTCCGGAGAATAAGGCAAAAGTAATAGTTTTAAAACTGCTGGAAAGCCTTCCGGGGATAAGGGGAAATATCAAAGCTGATGTCGAAGCTGCCTTTAAGGGCGATCCTGCAGCTAAATCCAACGAAGAGATTATCCTGTCCTACCCCGGAGTAGAAGCTGTACTTGTTTACCGAATAGCGCATGAACTATGGGTACAGGGGGCACCTTTAATACCGCGGATCATGAGTGAATACATGCACGGAAAAACAGGAATTGATATTCATCCGGGAGCTAAAATCGGAAAGTCTTTTTTTATAGATCACGGGACCGGCGTTGTCATAGGAGAAACCACTGTTATCGGAGACAGAGTGAAGATATATCAGGGCGTCACTCTGGGAGCTCTGAGCGTAAAAAAAGAACTTGGGAACACAAAGAGACACCCAACAATAGAGGACGATGTAACAATATACTCAGGCGCAACAATCTTAGGGGGGGATACTGTTATTG
Organism: Spirochaetota bacterium; assembly: GCA_003641675.1. Classification (GTDB taxonomy): domain Bacteria; phylum Spirochaetota; class Spirochaetia; order SZUA-6; family SZUA-6; genus SZUA-6. Next base: position 1,995 of record QNBI01000072.1, read on the forward strand.
GAAGAGGTTCTATTGTCGGAGGTAATGTCTGGCTTGTATCATCAATTCCGCCTAACAGTAAAATCTACAACAAACCTGAACATTTTACACTAAAAAACGGGAAAGTAGAATCACAGGACTTCCAGATATAGAATAGCCCTAAAACTCTGTTGTTAAGCCTTTTTTATATTAACTACTTTTTTGCGTACACTAAGGATATATAACTTTTTTCCAGCCCGTTTACCTTTCTTATCCAGTTTAAAAATTTTTCGGCCTCGTTTTTATTAATATAGGGCCCGATTCTTACTCTGAAATAGGTGGTACCGCTAATATTACGTGTAACTATACGGGCAACAATTCCTTTTAATGCAAGGCGCGACTTAAGGTCTTCCGCTTTCGAATTGCTCTTATACGACCCTGCCTGTATCCAGTATTGCTTTACCGTTTCAGGTCTGGGCTTCACAGCTTTACGGGTTTTTACCGTTTTTCTTGGAACTGATATGCTTTTTTTAACCTGTATTGGTTTCGGTTTTACAGATACCGCTTTCTTCTGTGTACCGGCAGGCGGAGTTGTTTTTGCTGTCCCAGAAGCGGAGGCGCTCTCCGGCTTTTCGCCGACAACAATACTCATTGCCTGAGGCTTTTCTTCCCCGGCCGGCTCCAGTCCGGGAAGTTTTGCATTTCCTTTCATATACTCGTAGGAATTAAACCCTGCATCTGTTAAAGCCGCTTCCGCTTTTCCTCCCCCTGTTCCTGCTATTTTTGTAGCATTCGGCTTTAAAAAGTAAAGCCCGCCTGCCAGAACTGCAGCTAAAAGCACTGTTACCGCTAAAATAACCCAGATAATTTTCTGTTTTTCCATTAATTATCCCTTTGTTAAACCCTTTTTCGTTAAAATTCCGGAAACATCTCTCTGAACATCCTCAGTTTTTCCGGCATTCCTTACACTATAAATATCGACCTTAGAACCGCCGGATTTAGAACAGATTCTTTTTTGAGCCGACAATCTTTTAAGGGTATCCCCAATGGACAGATTATCACGCTTTAAGGCCCTTATAAAACGTACCCAAAAAGGGGCATAAACACAAATAACAAAATCACACAGTTCGTGCAAACCCATATCGAACAAAATTGCCGCATTTATAATGGTATTTTCCCGCCTTCCCTTAATTCCCTCCTTTACCTCTTCCACCATTAAAGGATGCAGTAGGGATTCAAGCTCAGATTTCTTTACTCTGCTTCTAAATACAATTCTGCCTAATTTTTTCCTGTCAATTCTACCGGTACCGTCTGTAATTGAGTCCCCGAAGGCTGAAATTACTTCACCTCTTTTTCTTTCAAGAACAGTATGGCCAATAATGTCTACATCCACCACTGTAAATCCGAAACCATTATATCTGTAATTCTTGACTATACCTGATACAAAATTCTTCCCGGAACAGTACTTTCCGGCAATACCAATAACCATACTAGTGTATATCGCCCCAGCTTCTGCCTGTTTCTATATTTACTCTTAGAGGGATGGGTATTTCCACCACATTTTCCATTGTAGCCTTTACCAAATTAGAGACAGTTTTAAGCTCCTTTTCCGGGACCTCCAAAATAAGCTCATCGTGCACCTGTAGCAGCACAGAGGATTTTAAGTTATTATTCTTAAGCTCATTAAATATCTTAATCATTGCAATCTTTACAATATCTGCGGCACTTCCCTGAATAGGCGTATTTACCGCAATCCGGGAAGCAGCCATTTTTTCTGTTTTATTGCCGCTCGATATCCCGTTTATCTTTCTCTTTCTGCCCATTATAGTTTTTACATAGCCCTTTTCTTCCGCTTCCTCTACTATATTTTTTATATAATTACTTACCCCTGAATATTTCTCAAAGTAAGTATTAATAAACAGCTCTGCGTCTTTCCTCGGTATTTTAAGGTCGCGGGCAAGACGAAACGGAGACATTCCGTATATTACACCGAAATTAATAGTTTTACCTATACGCCTCTGCGACGAAGATACCTCCTCTTCCGGTATTCCGAATATAAGTGCAGCTGTCTGTCTGTGTATATCCCCCCTTCTCTTAAAGACTTCGAGCAGTTTGGTGTCTTTAGAGAGGTAGGCAAGAATTGCCAGTTCTATCTGTGAATAATCGGCACTTAAAAACACAGAACCATCCTCTGCAACAAAGGCATCTCTTATCTTTCTGCCCTCCTCCTCACGTATCGGTATATTCTGCAGGTTCGGATTATTGCTGGAAAGTCTGCCCGTTGCAGTGCCTGTCTGCATGAAATGAGTATGGACCCTTCCTGTTCTCTTATTTATAAGAAGGGGCAGGGCATCCACATAGGTGGATTTAAGCTTGGAAAGTTGTCTGTGCTGGAGCACCAGCTGGGGTATAGGGTCCTGTTCGGCAAGCTCTTTTAGTACCGCTGTATCTGTAGAGTAACCTGTTTTTGTTCTTTTAACAGGTTTCAGCTTGCGGAGGCCGAACAGAATTTGTTGAAGCTGTTTTGTAGAGTTAATATTAAAACTTTGTCCGCACAGTTCAAATATCTTTTCCTCTATTCCGTTTAGCCGGCTTTTAAGTTCGCCGCTGTATGTTTTTAATTTGTCCGCTTCAAGTTTAATCCCTCGAAGTTCCATTTCTGCGAGAACCTGCACAAGCGGCATTTCGATATCGTAGAACAGCCTGTGCATCCCTTCCTCTTCCAGAAGGGGTTTAAATTTATTAAAAAGACGGAATGTTATATCTGCATCTTCACCTGCATATTCAACAACCCTTTCAATATCTATTTCGGCAAGTGTTTTTTCCTTTGGTTTATCAATAATATCAGAGTAGTGAATTGTTTTATAGTTAAGATAATTTTCGGCAAGCCTGTCCATTCCGTAGGATGAGGATGAAGACTCGAGAAGATAAGCTGCCAGCATTGTATCGAAGTAGATATTTTTAATTGTTACTCCCCATCTCTTAAGTATTTTGTAGTCGTATTTTATATTCTGTCCTATAATCTTAACCCCTGGATTTTCAAGAAGGGCCGCTAATTTCTTTTTTAAAGTATCTTCCGGAATACAGGAAATATTTTTTGCCTTTACAGGTATATAGCAGGCAGCTCCTTCCTCCACAGAAAGCGAGAAACCTATGGGTGCCGCTTCCATTTCATCGAGACCTGTTGTTTCACTGTCAAAAGCAGCAGTACCTTTTTTTTCTGCAAGGGAAATCCATCTATCCAGATCCGCTTCTCTATTTACAAGTTCATATCTCCTTGAATCTCCCGAATATTCTGCAAAAAGTTCACCTTGAGTGTCCTTATGTACCGCCTCCTCACTGTATCCAGGATACATGCTTTTTAATTCCTCCACTAAGGATTTCATACCTTCACGTGCAAAGAGAGGAATAGCTTTTTCTATATTAATCTTATTCACGGTGAGCAAATCCGAAGGCATCGGGACAGGCACTTCTCTGTGAAGCACAGCTAGATCTCTGCTTAAAAAGGCATTATCTTTATCTTTAATTAGTTTGTCCTGGAGACTCTGCGGTTTAACAGTATCTATATCCTTATAGATGCCATCGAGACTTCCATACCGGTTAAGCAATTTTACAGCAGTTTTATCTCCTATACCCTTTACTCCAGGTATATTATCCGCCTGGTCACCGGCAAGAGCAAGGTAATCCACAATCTGATAGGGATGCACACCCCTGTTTTTTAAAACATCATCTTCTCCCCATTCTTTATAGGCACTAACTCCTTTTTCCGGATGAATTACCTTTATATTTTTTCCCACAAGCTGCAGAATATCCTTGTCGCCGGATAATATGTAGCAGGGTGTTTCGCTTTCCTTTAGCCTAATTGCAATAGTGGCTATAATGTCGTCTGCCTCGTACCCGTCCACCCTAATCCAGTAAATCCCTAAAGCTTTAAGAATTTCCTCTATCAGAGGTATCTGTGCATGAAGGTCTTCCGGGGCTTTCTCACGGGTAGCTTTATAGAGAGGGTATTTCTTATGCCGGAAAGTAGGCTTTTTTGAGTCCATAACAACGGCAATGCTCTTAGGCTGTTTTATCCTTATAAGCTGGAAAAGCGTCCTGAAAAAACCGAAAACGGCGGAAACATTTTTACCTTTGCTGTTCTTTAGCGGATTCCGGAAAAAAGCAAAATAGGAACGGTAAATAAGACTGTATGCATCTATTAAATATGCAGGTTCATTCATGTAGTAATATCAACGAGAGTGGGGACTCCGATGTCGGCATAGGGGGATGGGATATCATGTTTTACCTTAAGAGATTTTATTTCGTGCCTTACAGCATCCATCTTTTCTTTCAACAGCACTCTATTTCTTTTATTCTTTTTTAAGACAGACTTTCTTATATTTTCCAGTGAGTTTTTAAGTTTCGGAATGGATTTTTCCTCTACAGGGTAAGCTCTTTTGTACAGATCGTCCAAAGGACTAATAACCTTTTCAAAATTTGTAATCTCTTTTACTATCTCTTCTTCTATATGAATCTGTAATTCGAGTTTGTCAATATCGCCTTCATTTATCGACCTTTCCTCTTTTTCCAATACATCGAGGTACGTTACAAACCTCTCTTTTTGTTTAAGCAGAGTTTCTCTGAGTTTCTTAAGAATATTAATCCGTTCTTCTATATCTATTTCTGTATCTTCCGTCGTAGCAGTTGCCATTTAAAAGACCTCCATTTTATCGGGTTATTTCAGCCTGCAATATTCACTCCCTCTGAACCCTTTTCATTGTTTGCGCCGGCACCTTTCTTTACAATTTCCGCCCAGGCTTCCCGCAACTCCGCAAGCAGCTTTTTCACATCTTCTAAAGGCTTATTAGCCTTGGTTATGTTTGCGTCGAGAAGCTGCCTGTTCATAAAGACATAGAGAGAAAACAGATTCTTAGCTATCTCTCCGCCCTTTTCAAAGTCCAGGGATACTATAAGTTCTGTAATTATATCCTGAGCCTTTATAATATAGTTACTAATCTTATCCAGTTTCCGCGGCTTCTCTTTTAGTGATTCCAAGGCCAGGTTTATATTGCGGATAGCCCCGTCGTACAGCATAACAATAAGCGTACCCTGGCTTGCAGTTTTTATCTGTGTTTCTCTGTAGGTTTCTAAAGGATTTTTATTCAAAGTTTATCACTCCCTCCCTCTGTTATCGTCTATTTTATCTATATTATTAAACTCATATTTTATGTATTTCATCTTGCATGCTCCATTAACGTTGTAACCGGAACAATACTATATCCGCGCTTTACGAGACCGTCTATAAGCAAATCCAGTTTTTGAAAAAAATAGTCGTCTCTGCCGCCGTTTCCTATACCAGCCCTTACAGGGATAATAGAACCGGGTTTTTTCTCCTGTAAAGTTCTCTCCACCAGAACTGCACTCGGAAAATAAATCCCGGAAGCCATATTTAATTCATTTTTTGTTACCCAGTCCAGAGGATCAATATCCCTTCCAATGTAAGTATAATTCATTTCCCTGGAAGCTGCAATTATTTCTGAACTTACAAAATAATGCGGAGCATGCCAGATAGCAGACAGGTCCTTACCCGTTGCATTAAAATAGTCATCTTCATTCTTTGCAAGCCCGCTTTTTATGAAATCTGCGTTCAGATGAAATTTGGAATCTGTCATATTAAAATATATGTAAAACAGAGAGCCGACTTCGTGCCCTGATTCTGCAATTTCTTTTACAGCATCCGGATATCTGCGTATAAATTCCCCGTTAACAAAAAATGTTGCACGTATGTTGTAATCCGAAAGTACACGCAGAATCGCTGCTAAACCCTCTATTGAATCTACAGCGTTAAAAACCAGAGACACTTCTCTGCGGCGTATCCTTGAACCATGCGTGAAATTGTTAAAATCTACAGGTTCATCTTTACCAGGATATTTTTCATATATTATTTTCTCATGGGGAAATAGAGGGTCTGTACCGTAACCCTTTGTATCTCTTACCATAACCATATTTTTATA
>QNBI01000073.1 GCA_003641675.1 Spirochaetota bacterium
GTTCCCGCCGATACGGCAGAGGAATTGTATAAAAAATTACCCTCAATATCCGTGGATTATGCTGTTATGGAAAAAAGCTTAAGCTCCGCCATGGTAAAGGCATCTTTCCAGTGGAGCGATGTTGGAAGCTGGGACGAAGTTGCCCGTGTTGCTCATACAGAAAAAAAGGATGTGTTCTCCCATGAAGCCGAAGGGAATTTTGTCTTTTCCGATATGCCCGTTGCTCTTGTAGGAGTAGACGATCTTCTCGTTATCCAGAAAAAAGACGCCCTTTTAATCTGTAAAAAGGGTGAATCTCAGAAGATAAGAGATATTGTAGATAAGATTAGGAAAAAGAGAAGGGGTTCTCTCCTTTAGGCTTCTCTAGGTAATTTCCTTCAGCGTTTTTTCAAGCAGGATAAGTATTTCTCTCTTAAACTCCTGCTTTAGTTTTTTACTGCATTCATTTAATGAAAGTCCCTTTAATACGGCCGCTGTCCGGGCGCAGATCTTTCCGGATGTCTCTTCTTCGTCTTTAATTGTTTTTAGAATACTCTCCCTGTCATTAAATAGTTTAACAAGGATCTCTCTTGTTTTATACTTTTCAGCACGTGCATATCTTAGGGTCGAGCTTATCCTGGAAACCGCTTTAGCCTGGCGTGTGTATATCTCCGTAAGTGCTTTCATGGGAATCAATGAAAGAACCCGTACTTCCTGCTGTTTTTTTTCCTTTAATTCCTCTTCTCTTATTAGTTCCGAGTAGTTCTTCCGCATACTTGAAAAAATCGTATCGTACACTTGAACAAAGTTGGAAAGGTAAGCCGCCATTTTGTCCGGCTTAATCTGATAAAAAAGCTCTTTAAGCTTACTGTGTTCCTTTGTATAGAGATTAACCTGCATGAGTATCTTCTTTACAGACGGATTATTCTTGGAGGCCGGGTCTCTGTTTATCCGTTCCCGAATATCCTGAATAATAGTGTTAATGTCTACATCTATCGATTCATCGCTTTCCTTTACTTTTTCTGTTGAAAGCGGTATTGTCTTCTGGGCAAGCATCTTCTGCAGCATGATAACGTATAAAAGGTATTTGCTGTTTAGCTCCTGTTTGTACATCTCGGCCGCATCGAGTGACTGATATTTCATATTTTCCAGTGCGATAAAAACAGGTATAAGGCATGCACGTTTATACTCGGTTAACCCGCCCTCTACGGACCCTCTGATTGCCTCTATCTGCCGTTTAATCTCTTCTGCAGAAGGTTTAAAGTAGGAGGTAAGAGAATAGAAGTCTTTGGAGGCTTCTCTTGTGTCTATCCAGTCCCCTGTGATGATTTTTTCACTTTCAAGCATAACTCTTAATGATTCTATATGTATTTTAGTTTCTCTGCAATGCCGGGAGTAGAAATATCAGTAGTTTAGGGTATTAGAGAAGGCTTGACAGAATATTCCGACCTTTCTATTATATTTATTCTATAGAGAAGTAAGTAATAAGCCGATGAAGATACAAGACTTGGATTTTAATAAAGGAAACGGATTGATTCCTGTAATTGTTCAGGATGCTTCAACAAAAGATATCCTCATGTTCGGGTATGCAGACCGCGAAGCTGTAGAAAAGACAGTAGAGACTCACTATACACATCTTTGGTCCCGGTCGCGTAAAACTCTCTGGAAAAAGGGTGAAACATCGGGAAATGTACAGGAAGTTAAAGATATTCTCGTTGACTGCGACGAGGATACCCTGGTTTATGTTGTAAAGCCGCACGGCCCTGCGTGCCATACCGGCAATAGAAGCTGTTTTTACAGGAAATTGGACATATAATATGTTATTTTTAATAGATAATAAAATTTACTTGACAGATTTTACAATAGGTGGCTATAATTAACTAAACTAAAATAAAAGGGGTGGTTCAGCATCGAGCCGTCGGCTTGATAAACCCCAAATTAAACAGGAGGAAGTTTATGAAAAAACTTACACTTGTTCTTGCAATGGTGTTACTGGTTGCAGGATTGGTATTTGCCGGTGATCCCGTAGCAGCAACACTTACAGGAAGCGCAACAGCTACCTGGGGCGTAGACCTTCAGAATCAGGCAACTGGTTTCCAGAATGCGGCATCTGCAACGGTTTCGATTCCATTAGTAGCAGCAGCAACAAAGGCAAACGAAGGAAGTGTTCCCTACGGTTCTATTTCACTTGCACTCTCCGATGTTAAAATTACAGGCGACGGGCTTACGGTGGCAGCTCCGAGCGTAACTGCAAAACTCATTCTCGCAGAGGCTCTGTCTGTAACAATCTATGGTGCTCCGAGCTATGCAATCGGCCAGGCTTCACCGTTTATGACTATACAGGATGTTGCAGATGAAGAAGATGAGCCCACATTAGCCGACGCTGTAGATCCTGATCTCAGCGGATATACAGGCGGACTAACGCTTACATATTCCATGGATATGGCAACCATAGCTTTAATGGTTACCTCTAACGGAAGCTGGGACGATGAGACTACTGATCCTGAGTACGGATGGATAGACACTGCTACTACCGATGCAACCACCGGTGAATCCGATGCACCTACATCCGATACCCTTCCGGGCGATGTAGAGTGGGGTCTTTTAACCGCAGCAGGCGGTACAGCTGCAAACACAGCTAACGATTACAGTGCAGGAGCATCCATAACACTAACACCTATGGATATGCTCTCTGTTAACTTTAAAGCAGGTTACGGTGTTTTCTCCGCAGCAGATATGATTCTCTCTGGAAAAGTAACCGTAAAACCGATGGATATGCTTAGCGTATGGGTAGCATTGGATGGGAATCTACCTAACGGCGGAAGCTTTGCATACGATGCAGGCGCTGGCGCCAGTGTAACACTCGAAGATCTTGCAACATTAGGTTTAACAACCTACTACGGTGCAGATGACCTCGAAGCACAGACTGTATTAAGTGTAACAGCTGTAGAGAATCTTTCACTTTCTGAAACTTTCGAAGCTTATACAGTCCTTACATCCTTTGATTTTGCTTCAAAAACAGCTCTTTCCTACACTCTGGATGCTGGTTTTAAACCCTATGCAGGTGCTACTTACTACAACAATGGCTCTGCAGACGGGACACTTCAGCTTAACGCTGGTGTAGAGGCTTCTAAGCTCGTACAGAACACAGTATTCAAGGTGGACTGGACAAGCGGTTCGGATATTTCTTCCGATATTGGTGACCTGGAAATATCTGCAACAGTTACGTACTAGAATAGTTAATACAAAAAGCAAAAATAAAAGGTGCACTTTTCGGTGCACCTTTTATTTGTGAAAGTTTATCTACAGCTCTTTTCCGATTGACCCGCCATCGTCTAAAATTATTTTAAAAAATAAAGGCAAAGATAAAGAAAATCCCTTCTATATAAGTTGAAAAACAAATTTTTTAGGAGGGTTGTATGAACAACTTAAATTCGGTTCTTATCGAGGGGAATCTGGTACGTGATCCGGAGCTCACCTACACGCCTAAGGGTACGCCTGTGTGCAGGTTTTCTGTTGCGACGAACAGGTTCTTTAAGCAGGACGATGAATACCAGAAGGAGGTATCCTACTTTGATGTCACGACATGGTCGAGGCTTGCAGAGGTCTGCGGTGAGTATTTAACAAAGGGAAGGGGGGTTCGTGTTGTGGGGAGGTTAAAACAGGACAGGTGGGAGGATCAAGAGGGCAATACACGTACAAAGGTACAGATAGTTGCAGAACACGTTGAGTTTAAACCGCAGGTAAAAACTGCAGATACCCAGACAGGGAACGGGCCGGCCGGGGAAAAATCGGCAGAACACGGATTGGACGATCTCATAGAGGATAAATCCGAAGAGGTGCTGGAAGAAGTCCCTGCCGGATAGGCTAAACATTAAATTAAAGAGGAAGTCCCGGGTAGTCTAAAGCTTCTCCGGGGCTTTAAAAATTAATTTCAGAATTGTTGTCTTGCACGAAGCAGGCATATTTTATATTGTTTATATGCTATGCAGATAAAAAAGTTGACTCCGGGTGAAATATCGGATGTTATTGAAAAAATTAGAAAGAGATACGATGAGTACATCTATAAGTACTTTAAACCCAAAATTCTAAAGGGTGCATTCGAGGACCGGTATCTGGATGCATTAAGAAATAACCTGGATATTTCATCTTTTCTACTTGCTGAGATAAGTGTAATTGAGGAACTTATAAGAAACGAGGAGGAGCGTGTTGCGGCTGTGACGGTGGAACCAGCCCAAAAGGAGGAAAAAAAGACCCTTGCAGATAAAGTCCTCGAGGAGAACAGGAAAAAGATAGAAAAGTATGAGGATGTATTTATACACCAGGATGCAAGAGAGGAAATTAGAAAACTTCTCGGTGCGCTGAATGAGCTTGATGTGAAATACTGGGGAGGGCTTGCAACTATCCTCCGGAATACCCCCTACTCCATGAATTCCATAACAATGATAAATATGGAGGCGCAGCTTCGCTACCTGGGAAATGTCACAAGCGAGGGTGTGCCGCAAAGGCTGGAGAGGTACCTTGCCATGCTAAAGGCTTTTCCCCGCGATTACCATGCACTTGACAGAGAGGAAAAAGAATATATACTCGAGGTATCCTTTTTTCTGCATGACCTTCTTGACCTGCTTGTAATGGTAGCGGAAGGATATGAAGAAAAGAAAAATTTTAATAAAAATGACCTCGATGAGATTATTAAGTATATTAGTGGTATAATTGTCGATTTCAGGCTTAAAGATCTTAAGAGGAAAAAATAGTTTGGAGGATATATGTCTGGAGAAGTAGTTGTTGAAAATCATAACTTTAAAGAAGAGGTGCTGGAATCGAAAGTTCCGGTTATAGCTGATTTCTGGGCAGAATGGTGTGTCCCCTGTAAAATGGTGGAGCCGATTCTCGAAGAAATGGCAAAAGAGTACGAGGGGAAAATAAAAATTGCAAAGATAAATGTAGATGAGAACGGCGAAATAGCTTCTCAGTTTAATATAGTAAGTATTCCTACATTGCTTTTATTTAAAGACGGCAATATTGTGAGAAAACAAATAGGAGCTGTGCCCCGTCATATAATCGAAAATATGATAAAAGACTACATTTAATATACTTCATCGCTGTTGATATTTCCGAAAGTTGCTCCTCTGGTGGGAACTATATGCCAGTCTCCTTTGCTGTCCGTATCGGTAGATGAGCTGTTCCTGCATATTGAACGTGTTCCTGTAGAATCCTCGGGGTTTATTCCGTCTTCGGGCTTTATCGTATCGTCTTTGGTCCGCCACCCTCTGTATTCTGCAAGCTCATCCGCTCTTTCCATGCTGTCGCGGGTTCCGAAACCCCTGTACCTGTCATCGGAGGCGGATGTTCTGTTGCTGTATAGAATGCCGTCCAGTAGTTTTCCTCCGGGCCTTGAAAACAGGGAAAGCACTCCGTTGTTTCCCGAAAGCCCTGCTCCGCCCTCTATCCAGAAATCGTAGGCATTTGCAGAGGAATCATAGCCTGCCGATAAATCTTTTCTTCCGGTTTCATTTACTTCTTCCTGGATACCCTGAGGTTTAAAATGTATAAGGATATATTCGTTAGTTTTTACCTTAAAATTTGGAAAAACAAAACGTACTCTGTAGTTTAAAGGAGTCCCGTCATAGAGTGTAATGCCTCCCATGTTGCCGTCAGCGACAGACCTTAATTCTACGGTATCGGGATGTTTGCCTGTCCCTTGCGTTGTAAACTCATTTATAAGAAGCTTAGGGACATCGGGATTAAAGCCGTAGAATTTAACAATAAATGTATTGCTGTTGCCTCTTTTATCCTCTGCAGTAACCTGTACTTTGTATTCCAGACCCGGTATTTGGGTCCCTGTAAATATTCTTGTATCTTTCCTATTGTCCTTAACCATTTCCACCCTTGTATCCGGTGTAATTTTAATTTTATCGGGAACTAAAGCGGTAATCTCATTAAAATTAAGCTCCAATTCATTTTCGCTTATGGTTCGGATGTCCGTAAAAATCGGCGGCGTTATGTCTGTATCTTCGATTTCCTGAATATTCGGAATGGGGCCGCAGGAAAAAATAAATGCTGTAAACAGAACGGTGCAAAACAGTACTGTTGGCTTTTGCTTTTTATTTTTTATCTTCAATAACTTCATTCTAACCAATGTATAATCAGATTTTTGTTCTTATGCTTTTAATAAGAAATAATTTTCTTTATAATACCCGTATTAAATCTCATATGAGGAGAAAATGAAAAATACCGGTCTCCCTGCGCTGGAGGGAGGCAAACCTTTAAATACAGAAGCTTTTCCTATGTGGCCTTCATTTGAAGAGTCCACGATTAAAGCCGCAGTGGAACCGCTGCGTACGGGCAGGGTGAATTACTGGACAGGAGAAAAGGGAATGGAATTCGAAAAGGCCTTTGCAGAATGGTGCGGCGTTAAATACGGGATAAGCACCACGAACGGAACATCGGCCCTGCATACCGCACTGGCCGGGCTTAAGATAGGCCCCGGCGATGAGGTTATATGCCCCTCCTATTCCTTTATAGCTTCTTCCTTTGCGATACTGCAGGCGGGATCACTTCCTGTGTTTGCAGATGTAAGGCGTGAAACTCATACGATAGACCCTTCCGACATAGAGTTGAAAATAAGAAAAAAGACAGTTGCTATCCTTCCCGTGCATCTGTACGGAAATATATGCGACATGGATGCTATTCTGGAAATAGCTCATAGACATAATCTAAAGGTTATAGAGGACTGTGCAGAGGCCCATGGCGGTGAATTTATGGGCGAGAAGGTGGGCTCAATAGGAGATGCCGGTGCGTTTTCTTTCTGCCAGTCCAAGCACTTCACCACCGGCGGTGAAGGAGGAATGGTAACGACTTCGGACGAAGAGACGGCATGGCTCTGCAGGTCTTTCAGGGATCACGGCTACGATGTTAAAGAGAGGCTCAAGCTGCTTGAAATGGAAGCAAAGCTTCCCTATATACACAATATGGTAGGATATAACTACATGCTTACGGAGTATCAGTCTGTTATAGGAATTGAAGAATTAAAGAGGATTGATTCGTGGAATCTTAAAAACAGAAGGAGAAACGGGGAGTATCTTATTAATGAGTTGTCTGACATTCCCGAAATACTCTACCTCCCTGAACATAGCAAAAAGAAAAAGAATGCCTTCTGGGTTTTTCCGATAGTTGTGGATACTGATAAAATGAAAGTTGACATAAAGACACTGTGGCATTCTGTGGAGGCGGAGGGTATTCCCGCCGGCCCTGTTCTATGGCCTCAAATGTACAAAGGACGGGCATATACCGAGAGAAACGGCTTCGGAAGACTTAAGTATCCCTTTAACGATCCTAATGCAAGGAAAATAGACTATTTAAGGGTTAAGTGTGAAAATGCCGCCTGGCTGGAATCCAGGACATTCTTTATCCCCGTACATCCAGTCTATACCCTTGAACATATGGAATTAGCTGTTAAGGCGGTAAAGAAAGTATTAAGTTACTACAGGCTAAGATAGATATTCTACGGATAGTGGAATTTTAAACCTTTATGTGCAATACTTAGGATATGGAGAAATAGATGTGCGGAATTATAGGTTATTGCGGGCCTAAACCTGCAGCGGAACTGCTCGTTGAGGGCCTAAGAAGACTTGAATACAGAGGGTACGACTCTGCGGGAATTGCAGTGGGTTCTAATGAAGGTATTACAGTGATAAAGCGGAAAGGTAAAATAAGGGAATTACGGCAGGCGGTTCCGGATAGCATTAAGGGAAACTATGGGATAGGCCATACACGGTGGGCAACCCACGGCGGAGTAAATGACACAAATGCTCATCCTCATACCGACTGTACCGGGAAAATTGTAATTGCCCATAACGGTATAATAGAAAACTATACCGGTTTAAAGGAAATCCTTAAGAAAGAAGGACATGTATTTAAGTCGGAAACAGATTCCGAAGTAATTGCGCATCTAATAGAAAAATACTA
>QNBI01000074.1 GCA_003641675.1 Spirochaetota bacterium
GAATCCATTAGGGCAAAAAAGGTACTTGTTGTAGAAGATGGGCCTACGTTAACTCACGGAGGAATGAAATTCGGAGCAGGCGTTATTGCTGCGAAACGTTTCGGGGCAGAAGAGATTATAGACCCGAGGGAGTATACCTCCGGAAAAGTTAAGGCTATGTATGAAAAATATCCCGATATAGGCTCTGTATTACCTGCGGTGGGCTATGGGGAAGAGCAGATTAAAGACCTTGAAAAGACCATAAACAGTGTACCGGCAGATATTGTTATTATTGCAACACCGGTTGATCTTACAAGAATTATAAAAATCAATAAGAAAATGCTTAAAATAGACTATGAACTGGAAGAAATAGGGAAACCAGACCTTAAAGAACTTTTGGAAGAAAAACTGTTTTAAAGGAGGCTCTAATGGCGTTTAACCTTAAGGGGAGATCACTATTAACACTTAAAGACTTTACGGCGGAGGAGATTCGTCTTTTGCTGGATGTATCACACCAGGTAAAGAGAGAAAAAAAGTCGGGGAATCTGCAAAGGCGGTTTTTAGGTAAAACCCTTGCGCTGCTCTTTGAAAAGCGCTCCACGCGTACAAGATGCGCCTTTGAAACTGCCTTCGGTGAGGAGGGCGGCTATCCTGTTTTTTTGTCCGGCGACGATATTCAGCTTGGGGCAAAAGAGTCGATAGAGGATACGGCGCGGGTCCTCGGAAGAATGTTCGACTGCATCCAGTTCAGGGGTTATAAGCACGAAACGGTTGAAAAACTTGCAGAGTATTCAGGGGTACCTGTTTATAACGGATTAACAGATACTTTTCATCCAACCCAGATACTCGCAGATTTAATGACGGTGGAGGAAGAGTTCGGTTCCTTAAAGGGGGTAAAGATTGTATTTGTAGGCGACGGCAGAAATAATGTTGCAAATTCACTGCTTATAGGGTGTTCAAAAACCGGGGCAGATTTTACTGTTGTTGCACCTGAAAAACTGTTTCCTTCGGATGAGCTTTTAAACCTCAGCAGAGAGTATGCTTCCTATTCGGGTTCTAAAATTGATATAACAGACAGCATAGAAAGCGGGGTAAAGGATGCTCAGGTTATCTATACGGATGTATGGGTTTCCATGGGTGAGGAGAAAAAACAGAAGGAAAGGTATGAACTCCTTAAACCCTACCAGGTAAATAAATCTCTTATGGAAAAAACCGGGCGCAAAGAGACTATCTTTATGCACTGCCTGCCGGCTGTTAAAGGGAACGAGGCTTCCTTCGATGTAATAGAGGGCAAAGCTTCCAGGGTATGGGACGAGGCGGAGAACAGAAAACATACTATAAAAGCAATAATACTGGCTACAATCTAATTTAGAACTTTTTAAATGAAACGTCCGGAATAAATTTTTACTTGATTTTGATTGAGAAAAAGATATCATAGTAGTGTATAGTAGTATTTGAGGAGGCTCCGTAAAATGAAAAAAATGTATACATTTATTATAGCACTTTTTTTTATAGTTTTAATAACACCAGCTTTTAGCCAGAGTGCGAATAGCCGTAATAAAGATGATGATATTTTTGTAAAGACTGTTCCTATTGTGAAAATATACAGTCATCAGCTAGGCTACAAGATACTGTTCTTAAAGAGCAATTTAGAGATTGGTTCCATATATGCACCTATAAAGTGGTTTGAGCATGCAGGAGGCAAGGGAGAGATTGTGTGGGGAGATTCGCCCGATTATCCGTATTTTTCTATCTTCTGGAGGGACGGAAAATTTGACTATATAAGAATATATGTAAAGAGAAATCTGTCGGATTCTACCTGGGGCGTTCTTAATGCAGGGCCGGATGTTGAAAAGAAATTCGATATTAATGAGATAAAATTGGACTTTTAAAAATTAGAGGTTAAAATTGGGTAATATAAAGAAGGCTGTAGATGTCATCCGGGAGGAAAACCTTTCCGGATGGCTTTTTTATAATGTTCATCACAGGGACAAGATTGCCGATCTATTTCTTAATATACCGGAGGAGAGGATAAATACGCGGCCGTGGATCTATGCTGTACCGGTGAGAGGAAAGCCTTTGAAGCTTGTTCATGCAATCGAAGCGTCTATTCTTGATGAGCTTCCGGGCAGAAAAATTGTCTATAACAGCAGGCAGAAATTCCTTGAAGGTCTTGATGAACTTAAAGAAGTGGGGACAGATTATGCTGTTCAGTATTCTACATGGAATCCGGAGATTTCATTTATGGATCACGGTGTGGCAGAGCTTTTAAAGTCAACGGGTTTTAATATTGTTTCATCCGAAAATTTAATCCTTAAAACCTTGGGTGTGTTGGACGATTCCGGTATTTCGAGTCACCAGAATGCAGCTGAAATTCTCTATAGTTCTGTAAATACAGAATGGAACAAAATATTTAATATGTTCTTAAGGGAAAGGGATGTGAAGGAGGGGGATATCCAGGGGTGGTTTTCTGAAATTTTTAAAGAAGAAAATATGATAAGTGACAGCCCTCCGATAGTGGCTTCCGGCAAAAACAGCGGTGATCCTCACTATATGCCTAAAAACGGAGGAGCTGTATTAAAACGCGATACCCTTGTACAGTTTGATATCTGGGCGAAATTTGACACAAAGAATGCAGTGTATGCCGATATATCCTGGGTAGGATATCTGGGAGAAAAGATTCCTCCGGAAATGGAGAAACTTTTTAGTACGGTTAAGAGAGCCAGAGATGAGACTGTAAATTTTATATCCGAAAAGATTTCTGCAGGTATGCCAGTGAGCGGTGCAGATGCGGATAGAAAAGAGCGGGAAGTTCTTACAGCAGGCGGGTATAGTGATTATATAAAACACAGGACAGGGCACTCTATCGGAACAGAGGTTCACGGTTTCGGGATTAATCTGGATTCCATCGAATTTCCGGATGAGAGGAATCTAATTAACGGTTCCTGCTTCTCTGTGGAACCGGGGCTATACCTGCCGGAATACGGAATGCGCACAGAGATAGACGTTTATATAAAAAAGGAAAAGGTTGTTATTTCCGGAAGCAAGCCTCAGGAAAATCTTCTCCATTTTTAGGAAGATTACGGGAGAGCTTTTTATATATAAAGAATAATCTATTGGAGAATACTCTATTGAACAGTACTACCAGAGTGGCCAGAGAGATATTAGAATTTTTTGAAACCGGCGGTTCTGGAAGATATCTAATTCTCGGCCACAAGGAGCCGGACGGGGACTGTGTAGCTTCTCAGCTCGCCCTTTCACATTTTCTAAAAAGACTTGGAAGGAAAACAGTTGTTCTGTCCGAAGGGCCCTTTGACAGGCCGGAAATATCAGACTACAAGAATCAATTTAAGGATACCCTGGATAAAAATACACTAAAAAATGGGGACAGGGCAGTGGTCGTGGACTGCTCTACTTCTGACAGGATAGGGGAGTTTAAAACTGTAACGGAAAAGTGTGATACCCTTGTTATAGACCATCATTCATCCGGCAGGGAATTTGGTAATCTGCGGTATATTGACACAAAGGCTCCCTCTGTAACGTATATAATTCAGCTCATAATAGAATCTATGGGATACAAACCGGATAAATACGAGTCGGAGCTTCTGCTTTTCGGCTTATGTACGGATACCGGGTTTTTCCGCCATGTGGAAAAGGGGGGCGGAGAAATTATGCATGCTGCTGCAAGGCTGGCCGAAAACGGTGCTTCCTTTAAACTTGCGTACAGGATGATGTACGGAAACCGGGAACTTGCTGCAAGGAAGCTCCTGGGCTGGAATCTTATCCGAACGGAAAGCTATAAGGGCAATAGTATATTGGTAACCTATGAGACATTAGAAGACCGGGAAAAGTATCCGGAAGCCGGTCGGGGAGCGGACGAACTTTACAGGCTCCTGCAGATGGTTAAGGGAGTGGAAGTAGTCGCATTCGTGCGTGAGGAAACAAAAGATAAATGTTCGGTTGGCCTGCGCTCCCGCGAAGGGATAGATGTAGGAAAACTTGCAGCTCAGTTCGGAGGAGGCGGGCACAGGCTTGCATCCGGTTTTGATATGCCCGGTAAAATCGAAGATGTCAAAGGGAAAATTCTGGAAATCCTGGTTAAGACTTTAAGAAAGCATAGTTTGTAAATATATGTAAATAAAGCCTCTAATAGTAAAGTAATTCATAACCTCAAGTACTTTTAAATGGCACAACACTTGCAATACTTTAAATGAAAAAATATCGGAGGTTGTATGAAAACTGGGTTGGCATTAAAGGTATGTAACTTAAATGGTCTTTCGGATAGAGTTCTTCAATATCAGAAAACAGGAGAAGGGTATCCCGGGATACTAAAGGATGCATCGTTAATTGTGTACCGTTATCCTCGGACAAAGTACGGCTGGTCGGTTGATGAATGTTCCCAATTTTATCTGTTTTTTTTCCGGCGGCTTAACAGGATGTTTAAAAGGTATCATGATATGGGAAAAGGCTTCGAAAGTTATCTGTGCTCTGCAATTAAGTGGCAGATGAATAATTTTATAAGAAAAAATTTGGAAATTAGGAGACGCTGGCGGTATGGATACGAAAAAGAATTCTGGACCTTTGAAGAAAATGAGGCTCTAGAAAATGAAAGTGATTTTATGCAATTTTTTGAGCTGGATAGATACGGCAGAATAAAGAAAAGTATTATGAGAAGAGGCTATCTCCTTTATGTATTAAAAAACTGCCTATACATTACGGATAAAGATATTGAGACAGCATCCCGGTTAACAGGGCTTGGAAAGAAAAAGCTTGAAATATTAACAGAAAGGATTAG
Source organism: Spirochaetota bacterium (assembly GCA_003641675.1). Taxonomy (GTDB): domain Bacteria; phylum Spirochaetota; class Spirochaetia; order SZUA-6; family SZUA-6; genus SZUA-6. The sequence continues at coordinate 4,775 of QNBI01000074.1, forward strand.
GAACTCTTTACAGAATAAGCTGGATAAGCTTAGCATTCTCAGAATGCGCAGAAACAGGGCGTACTACAGGCTTAAGTTTCTTACAGAGGACTTGCGAAACAGCCGGGATTCCTTCATTATGCAGAAGCTGAAAGACAGAGTGGAAAAGGCAAAAAAAACTATGATGAATGCGCACATGGCTATATCAAGGATAAAGCTTTCCCCCTCCAACAGAGAACTGGCGGAAATTCTCGGAATACCGAAGGGGACTGTGGATACATCACTGGGAGCTCTTAAAAAATTTGCCGATGATTATTTTAATTTAGTGAATAAAAGGCGGGCTTAAAAAATGGATTTTGTTGTTGCGACGAACAACAGTTATAAATTCAAAGAATTAAAGGCAATATTCAGAGACTACAGCGGGCAGGATTCTTCCCAGCAGGGCCTTAACAGGCAGGGCTATAATTCACAAGGCCGAACTCTCCATATGCCTGCGGAATATGGAATTACTTTTAGCTATGAAGAAAAAGGTGAAACATTTTTCGAGAACGCCTTCGGGAAAGCGGATGCTCTTTACAGTCTGCTTAAAGAGTCCGGTATTGAGCATCCTGTTATAGCGGATGATTCCGGGCTGGTTGTGCCTTCGCTTAACGGCGAACCGGGTATTATGTCCGCTCGTTATGGGAGAATGGAAAAGGGGGAGGAACTTTCGGACAGGGAGAAAATAGATTATCTGCTCTCCCGCTTAAATGAGACTTTGAATAAATCGGGTTCGGAACAGAAGAAAAGGAGTGCCTATTTTGTCTGCAGTATGGTGGTTATTTTAGGAACAGACAGGTTTTTTGCCGTTCAGGAAACCTTTCATGGAGAAATTGCCTTAAAACCTGCAGGGGAAGGCGGGTTCGGTTATGACCCTGTCTTTTTTATTCCATCCTTGAAGAAGACGATTGCTCAGCTTAGCGATGATAACAAAAACAGAATTTCACATCGTGCGCTTGCGGGAAGGAGAATACTTACCCTGCTTGATTCGCTTAAAACTGTTTAAAAAAGTCCTGTAACCTTTCCGGTTTCTGTATTAACATCTATTTTCCTGAAAGCGGGGTCCGATGCAGTACCAGGCATTAGCTTTATATCTCCGGCTACCGGCACCACAAACTCTGCTCCCCTGTATAAAAGGACATCTCGTATGGGAAGGGTCCACCCCTTTGGTCGACCTTTGACTGTGGGATCATGGGAAAGGCTTAAATGAGTTTTTACCATGCAGGTTCCCATTCCGCTTAGTTTTGGGTCCTGCTGTATAGCAGCCAATTTCTTTTCGGCCTCTTCCGAATATACAACGCCGTCTGCCCCGTATATCTCCGTTGCAATCCGTGAAATTCTGTCTTTCTGTGTTGTAGCGTTGTCGTAGAGAAAATTAAAGTCCGGCTTTTCACCGGAAGCCTCTACAACGGCTTCTGCAAGTTCACGGGCTCCGTCTCCGCCCTTTTCCCAATGGCGGGCAATGGCGACTCTTGCACCGGAAGCTTCTGCAGCTCTTTTAATAATGTTTATCTCTTCATCTGTATCTGTTGCAAAGTGGTTTATCGATACTACAGCGGGAATTCCGCTCTTTTTTACAGTTTCTATATGTGCTATTAGATTCTCCACCCCTCTCTCGACAAGTGCCGTGTTCTTTTCCGTATATGCCGAATCCAGGGGTTTCCCGGGTACCACTCTTGGCCCTCCCCCATGCATTTTTAATGCCCTGACTGTACATACAATAACCGCAGTATCCGGTTTAAGTCCCGAATATCTGCATTTGAGATTCCAGAATTTTTCAAAACCTATATCGACCCCGAATCCGCTCTCTGTTACATGATAGTCTCCCAGTTTTAGACCGAGCCTGTCCGCTATAATAGATGATTGGCCGATAGCTATATTGGCAAATGGGCCTGCATGAACCAATACCGGCTGGCCCTCTATCGTCTGCATAAGGTTAGGATTAATTGTCCTGTTCATAATCGCCGTCATAGCGCCATCCACTTCCAGATCTCTCGTTGTTACAGGTTTTTTCTGCTTATCATAAGCAACAACTATTTTCCCTATTCTTTCTCTTAAATCTTTAAGGTCCGATGCAATAGCAAGTATTGCCATTAGCTCGGAAGAAACTGTAATCTGGAAACCGCTGCGCATGGTAAAGCCGTCCATTTTACCGCCGAGGCCGATTATTATTTCTCGCAGAGCTTGGGCTGAAAAATCAATTGCCCAACCCATTGCGACATTCTTTGGATTGATATTAAGTCTTTTTAAACCCTTTTTGGCGAGTATCTTATCGCTGTAGTTAAATTCATGCTGTAGTCTTGCAGTCAGTGCTACCATTGCAAGGTTATGTGCATTTGTTATTGCATCTATATCACCTGTTAGCCCCAGGCTGAAATCGGATAGAGGTATACATTGAGCAAGCCCTCCGCCTGCGGCAGAGCCTTTAATATTAAATGTTGGGCCTCCGGAAGGCTGGCGAATAGCGCCTGTAACTTTCTTTCCGATTTTACCGAGCCCTTCTATAAGTCCTATTAGTGGTTGTTTTTCCCTCTCCCAGAGGGGTGGGAGTGATAGCTGTTACGTCTATATATTTACCGTTTGGTCTGTTTTTAAACCTTTTTAAAATGTTATTGTAGTCAAGCTTCCCTAAGAAATGACCGTACGGGTAGAGCTCCATTTTTTCAAGATCAAGTTCTTCGGCAAGCTGATATACGGTTTTCATTTCGGATTCTGCTGCCTCCGCGATTTGCCAGTCTTTCATTTTTGTAGGATCGAGTTTCATTGCAATCTCCTCTATATATTCTGAAATTTATTTATGATTAAACGAATTTCTAATTGACTTAAAATGATTTTACTGCTATAAAATTTTTAAATCAAGTACAGTTGCTGATTTTTTATGGCCTATGAGAACAATAAAAAACGGTATTGTAAATACGGCAATAAAATCAACAAAAGTAAGGCAATAAAAGTAGATGCTCTGTACCTGATTAATCCAAATTTTTAAAGAGGAGAAAAGTGTGATGAAAAAAATCCTTATTGTGCTGATCGCACTAATTCTGCTTATATCCTTTACGACATGGGCAGGCGGACAGAAGGAGAGCGGAAAAGCCGCCTCAACGAAAGAGGCCCCGTCAGCGGTA
>QNBI01000075.1 GCA_003641675.1 Spirochaetota bacterium
GTACAGATACTTGTTCCTGTAATTGTTATTCTTTCGTTAATAGGCTCCTATGCGATTCAGGGCCAGGCAATTATGGCTGCAATTTTTGATATGGGAGTGGCTCTCTTTTTAGGGATAATCGGATATTTTCTAAAAAAAGGAGGCTATCCGATTGCCCCGATAGTTCTGGGATTAATCTTAGGAGGGATGTTCGAAGAAAATTTTAGAAGGGCGGTTAAACTTGCAAGGGGTAACTATTTTATATTTTTCACCAAGCCAATCGCCCTCGTCTTTATTATTCTTGCAGTATTTTCGGTTCTCCTTCCCCTGCTTAAGAAAAAAAGAGAAAATCGATGACAAATATTAAAGGAAACGGTAAAACCGCTTTAGTTTTTGATTTCGACGGTACTTTAATAGATTCCAAACAACTAAAAGAGGAAAACTATGTAAAGGCTTTCCATGCTGTATTCGGCACCGATGATAAAACGAGAGAAATAGTCTATGAATCATGCAGGAAAACAGCGGGAGCAAACAGGTTTATACAACTGGAAGATACTCTAAACAAACTTAAAATAACAGCTAAAGACGGAGAAAAAGAAAAATGGAGCAGAACCTATTCTAATTTAAACAAAAAAGCTCTATTTAAGATAGAGGAATTTCCATCTGTCAGAAAGGTTCTCACTGAGCTTTCACGAAGGGGTTTTGCTATGTATGCCGCATCCGGAATTCTGGATGATGAGTTTAACAGGGAACTTGCAAGGCGTAAACTTAACAGTTTTTTCAATGAAATACACGGTGGCGACAAGGTTGGTTTTTTAAAATCATTAAAAAATAAAGATTTTAAGAGAATAATCTTTGCAGGAGATACAAAATACGACAGAGAAGCAGCTTTAAAGGCAGGTGTAGAATTTTTCCTTATTAATGGTGATGAAGATATTCAAAAACTTTATAACCTCCTTCTAAGGCACCAATAAAAAAATCGTTGAAATTTGTTCTTTTAAAGAAAAACCTCTCTGAAGGCTATTTTCTTGAAGGTATTACTAAGGAACTTTCCATGCGGAAGGAAAAGGCACTGCAGGTAATTCAGTTTCATGAAATGCACATTCTCAGGAAGCCGTAAGAAAAATAGGCATAAACAGAAACACACTGTATAAGAGCATACACGATGCAAGAATCAAACTAAAAAAATGTCTCCTTGAAAGGGGAATTAGCCCTGAGGATATGTGTGAGCTATTCAATTAAAAAACTGTTTGCACGTATTGCACGATTTTCGCATTTTCTACAGGGCAGGAAAAAGATAAATATTTATAAACTCAAGACAATACTTTACGGTATTTTTTCCACCCGGGAAGATGAAATTTTATATGAAGAGTGTTTTAATGAACTTGACAAACTTGTAGGTTTAGAGCTAAAAAGAAAAAACCCTGCCAAAGCGCTTCCGCTTGTACAGGACCATCCCAACAGACACAGAGACTGCAGAGAGGAGTATAAAACCCTGCTTGAAGTACTTAAAAACCTAAAAGTTTAAACTGCTTCATAGCGCTAATATAATATATGATTAAACCCAGAGATAAATACCGGAAAATGGATGTATTAAAGGAACAAATAAAATCCTGCAGTAAATGCAGGCTCTCGGAGACAAGAATAAAGGCCCTTCCGGGCGAGGGAAATCTTAACGCTAAAATCATGCTCATAGCACAGGCTCCCGGAGCAGAGGAGGATCGAAGCGGGAAGATGTTTACAGGCCCCTCCGGTAAAGTACTGGATGAACTTCTTAAAATAAACAGGATAAAAAGAGATTCTCTCTACATGACAAATCTTGTTAAATGCTTTCTGCCCAAATACAGGAAGCCGAAGCAGGATGAAATTAATGCCTGCAGCCCCTATCTTGACGAAGAAATAGAGATTGTTAACCCGGAAGTTCTTGTTACTCTCGGATACTATTCCTACTCGTATCTTATGGATAAATTCCATTTGCCTAGACCGGACAAGAACGCTTTGAGCAGTACTAACGGCAGGCTCATCCTTGCCGACAGTTATAAAATTCTACCCTTAAAGCATCCCGTTGCACTTCTCTACAGTAAAGATATAAAAAATGAAATGATTAAAAGTTATTCTTTAATTAAAGTGCTGGAAACCACCTGTAAATGGTATCCTGTCTGTCCTGTTAAGTACTTCACAGACAGAGGATTAATCGACGAGAAGTGGGTAAAGCTCTACTGCAAAGGGAACTGGGCGAGCTGCACGAGGTACCAAATGGAGGAAAGAGGGAAGTATCATCCCGACTGGATGCTTCCGGACGGTTCTTTAAACGAATCTTTAAAGTATCATTACTAAACTATTTAGCCTGTCTATCCGGATACACTTAGATTTCGCCTGCTGTCCATCTTTCTCTGCTGAGCCTGCAGTATGGTTTTTCTCATACGTATTATTTTAGGAGTCACCTCAACAAGCTCGTCATCACCGATATACTGGATTGCACGCTCCAGAGTAAGAGAAACTATAGGAGTAAGCGTAACAGCATCGTCCTTACCTGCAGCACGCATATTGGAGAGTTTTTTCGGTTTACAGGGGTTAACATTTAAATCATTCTCCCTGTTATGCTCTCCCACGATCATTCCTTCATAAACCGTGTCACCCGGTTTTATAAAGAGTTTTCCGCGTGCTTCAAGATTTGCAAGGGCATATGCAACAGCTGTACCCGACCTGTCGGAAACGAGACTGCCGGTAAATCTCGTAGGGAATTCACCTCTAAAATCTTCATACCCTTTAAAGGATGAATTAATTGTTCCGGTACCTCTGGTATCCGTTAAAAACTCATCCCTGTAACCGATAAGAGCCCTTGACGGAACAGTGAATGAGAGCCTTATACGGCCATTGCCCGTATGTTCGATCCCCGATAAAAGACCCTTGCGCTTTAAAAGTTTTTCCGTAACAATTCCGCTATAGGTATTTTCACAGTCAATTAGGACGTCCTCTACCGGTTCCTGTTTTTTACCATTTTTATAGCGGTAGATAACTTTAGGCCTTCCCACACACAGCTCAAAGCCTTCCCGGCGCATCGTCTCTACGATAATCGCCATCTGGAATTCACCACGCCCCTTTACGATAAATCCCTCTTTATCTTCCGTCTCCTCAACACGAATAGAGACGTTAAGCAGGCTCTCCTTGACAAGCCTGTCCCGGATTTTACTCGGCTGGACAAACTTGCCGTCTCTACCTGCAAGGGGGGAAGTATTCCTTGTAAACCGCATAAACACGGTAGGCTCATCTACCGATATTCTGGGAAGTGGTTCGGGAGCTTCTCTTGTACAGATTGTATCGCCAATATTTACGTTCTCTATGCCGGACAGCACAACTATATCGCCAGCTTCTACGGCTTTTGTTTCTCTTAAGCCCAAGCCATCGTACACCTGGAGTTTGGAAACCTTAAGGGGTACAAGTTTACCGCCTTCCTTGACACATACAAGATCTTCGCTGGAGAAGGCAGACCCATTTACAACCTTTCCCACTGCAAGCCGCCCTAAGTAGTTGGAATAGCTTAAGTCGGATACGAGCATCTGGAAGGGCTTGCCCTCTGTCGAAGCCGGAGGCGGTATGGTCTCTATTATCATATCCATTAAGAGATTAAGATTAAAACCTTTATCTCCGGGTTCTCTAACTACAGTACCCTCTCTGCCTACAGCATAAACAACCGGGAAATCCAGCTGTTCTTCCGTTGCACCCAAATCTATTAAAAGACTGTAAATTTCATCGAGGACTTCAAGGGGGCGCGCATCCTGCCTGTCTATCTTGTTAATTAATACAATAATATTTAGATTGAGCTTTAAGGCTTTATCGAGCACAAACCGTGTCTGCGGCAATGGGCCTTCCGAAGCGTCCACAAGCAGCAGGGCGCCGTCTGCCATAGAAAGAGCTCTTTCCACCTCCCCGCCGAAATCCGCATGCCCCGGAGTATCAATAATATTTATCTTTGTTCCTGCCCATTTAATAGCACAGTTCTTCGCCGCTATTGTAATTCCTCTCTCCCGTTCCAAGTCCATACTGTCCATAATTCTCTCATCTACTTCCTGGTCTTTCCGGAAGAGCCCGCTCTGTTTAAACATGGAATCTACAAGCGTTGTTTTCCCATGATCTACATGTGCGATAATAGCGATGTTGCGGATAGAAGGGTTGTATATCTTTTTCATGAGTAGGCACGTTATACCTTTTAAATGAAAATTATACAAGGGCAGTTGTTATAATTTACTGCAAGTTCTAAATTTACACTAATTATTTTAAAACCTGTATAGCCGGTTAGTCCGGTTAATCCCGTTAATCTGCCGGGATTATTTCTCCCGTTTAACCTTAGGCGCTTCTGTGAGAATATCATCTATCAATTTTAACTCCTCTTTAGATATAGATGCATCGAGAGCGCCGAGATAGGTTAAAATATGCTCCGGTTTTTTGGCGCCCACAAGAGAACAGGAGACCTCTGCCTTCCTTAAAGCCCAGGCTAAGGAGAGCTGTATTAGGTTAAGCGACTTATCCGCTGCCACAGCTTGTAACTTTTCCGCTGTTTTAACATAGCCTTTAAGGTTCTCTTTCTTAAAGCGGTAAAACTCCGAACGTTCATCATCTGCACCGAAGGCCGTACTTTCCGTATATTTACCGGCAAGCAGGCCCTTTGCCAAAGTACTGTGAGATAGAATACCTATGCCATGCTCGCGGCAGAACGGTATTTCCTCTGCTTCTATTTCCCTGTCGTACATATTGTAGCAGAGCTGGTTGCTGTCAAAATATGCTATATCCAGAGCCTTTAGAGCCTGGCTCATCTGCTGCGCATTAAAATTGGAAACACCTATAAACCGGGTTTTCCCCTCTTTCTGCAGTTCTCTTAAAGTTTCCATGCTCTCTTCTATGGGATATTCGGGCTTCCATCTATGAAGCTGGTACAAATCCACCCAATCTGTTTTTAGAGCGCTTAAGCTCCTCTCCACAGCAGACCGGATTCCTTTCCTGCTGAAATCCCCACTCACCTTTGTAGCTAAAAAACATCGATTCCTGTACCCTCCCCCTATCGCTTTGCCTATAATGTTCTCGCTTTCAAGGTATGCCTCTGCCGTATCAATTAAAGTTATTCCGTTCTCTATAGCTGCATGTATTGTATCTACTGCTGTTTTTTCATCTACACGCCCCATTCCACCGCCGAGAGTCCATGTTCCAAGGCCTATTACAGGTACTTTTGGTCCGTTTTTACCAAGCCGTCTGTACTCCATATCTTCCCTCCATGTCTCTATAAAAATATATCTTATACAGACTGATGTTTAAAGCCCCCGTTCTGCTCCCCTTCCGTTATAATTTCTTTAAAATTCCTGCGGTGTTATTGATTATTTATTTTCCTATATATATAATCTGCAATATCATAAATTTTTTATATATCAAATGGATTTTTTCCAAAACTTGCTGTTCCTATTTTATTATTAATCCATTGCTTGAAAGGTTTGAGTAAATGAAAAATATTAAAAGCCTCATGGTCGCTTTTTTAATAGTTTTGTCCTCTTTTTTTCTCCCGGCCATTACATTCGGTCAGTCATCCCAGAATTTCTCGACACTGACTCTCTCCGTACGTCCAGAATATGAAATGCCTCTATTGGGAAGCGAAGAATACTTCGAAAGCGGTCTGGGAGGAAATTTTTCATTTGCATACAAGCCGCCGATATCGTTTCCTCTATATGCAAGCCTCGACTTAGGCTATACATACCGTCCCCTTAAGATAGAATGGGCCAATCCCCTTCATACTGCCACAGCAGGAGGCGGAATCGGGATGGACTACAGATTTCTGGGGAGACTTGCCGCAGATATCTATATAAAAGGCGGATATTATGAAACAGCAATTCAGAACTTAGACGGTGAAATAATCTACGGCGGCAATCCATACATAGCTGCAGGGGGAGGCTTTTCCTTTTATCTGTCTCCCCGTTTCCGCATAGGGTTCGGCTCCTCCTACAAACAGTTATTCGGTAAACCGGATGACCTGGCTAAAGGGGTTACTTTTTACCTTGGAAGTTCATACAGGTTTCCCTTAAGCGGCTCCATAGATATTGAACCTGTAAAAGAAGAGCATGCAAAAATTAAGTTATTAAAGATGAAAATTAATAATATATTCCCGGTTTTCTACAAGTACTACGACGACCACCCCATAGGAAAGGCCGCATTAGTTAATGAAGAAAGAGGAGAAATTAAAAACATAGCGGTATCGTTCTTTATTAAACAGTATATGGATAATCCGAAGACTTATAAAATTTTAAAACCGCTTAAAAAGGGAGGAACCCGCTGGGTCGATGTATATGCCCTCTTTAATGAAAAGGTATTAAATATTACAGAGGGGACAAAGGTATCGTCCGAACTTTCCATAGAGTACGACTTTAAAGACAACCATAAGAAAAAAACTCTAATAACTACTGTATCAATTGCAAACAGGAACGCATCTATCTGGGATGACGACAGAAGAGCTGCCGCTTTTATAACAGCGCGCGACCCGGTTGTTCTTAAGCTCAGCAAAAATCTTGCCGGCATAATCCGCGAAGAACAGAACAGAGTATTCGGAAAAAACTTAATGCTCCTTGCCGCTGTTCATAATGCACTTTCTATTTACGGGACAACCTATGTAATAGACCCCAATACCCCTTATAAAGATTTCCACGAAAAGAAAGAGGCAGTAGATTTTCTCCAGTTTCCCAGGCAGACCCTTGAATACAAGGCAGGTGACTGCGACGATTTGTCTATCCTGTACTCCTCACTGCTGGAAGCATCAAGTGTTAGTACTGCCCTAATTACCGTACCCGGCCACATCTATATAGCGGCGGACCTCGGAATAACCCCGAAGCAGGCAAAGGATATATTCTATAATACAAATGACCTTATAATCAGGAATAACAGAGTCTGGCTTCCCTTTGAAGTTACCATGATTCAGGCTCCATTTTCAAAAGCATGGAAGGAAGGGGCGAGGGAGTGGAATAAATACCTGCCTCTTAAAAAGGTCGGCTTCTATCCGGTTGCAGATGCGTGGCGCGTTTTTGAACCTGTAGGCTTGCCGGGAAGTTCTTCGGGAATTGAGCTTCCCCGTATAAACAAAGTTAAAACTGCCTTTTCCGCGGACCTAAACTCTGTGGTAAGACAGGAGATCAAAAATAAAGCGGAAGACTTAAAGACAAGGATAGCGAAGAGCGGCAGCTTTCGGCTTATTAACAGGCTGGGAATACTCTATGCCCGTTACAGCCTGTACGGAGATGCAGAATCACAGTTTAAGAGACTGCTTGAAAAAACCCGCTACAGGGAAACCGCACTTATTAATATCGGCAATATCCGGTACAAAAAGGGAGATTTTAACGGGGCATTAAAATATTATAAAAAGGTAGAGGAGAATCAGACTGATAATTCAAAATTGCTTCTTAACATTTCCAGAACGTATTATCAACTGGGAAAATTCCAGGATGCCCGGAAACTCTACGAGCAGGTGAGCATTATATCTCCCGAGCTTGCAAGGGGGTATCAGTACCTCGGGACTAAAAATGAGATAACTTCGCGCGCCTCAAACGCAGAAGAGGAAGGAAACGTACTATGGCAGGAATAATTAGGATACATAGAAAACTATTTAACACAATTTTTCATTTTGTTCTGTTGCCTTTATCGCTTTTATTCGTCCTGCTATCTGCATGCGAAAACCCTGTTCAGGATTTTATCGGAACCAACCTTTTCGGTCCCTTATACAATCTTGAAGTTAAAAAACTTGCACAAACAGAGGCTGTTAATTACGTATTTTCTGTTGCTACATACGGCGATTATATAATGGTGGGTGCACCGGCAAACCACAGCAACATGGCAGCAACAGAATCGGCCTATATTTACCATAAAA
>QNBI01000076.1 GCA_003641675.1 Spirochaetota bacterium
GTATAAGTGCGGATGAGCCGGACAGAATTGTAGGCGCGCGCAACGGCTCACCGCTTGTGTTGGGAGTCGGAGACGGGGAAATGTTTCTTGCCTCCGATGTAACGGCTATTATTTCCCATACAAAACAGGTTGTTTATCTGAAAGACGGAGAGGTTGTTTCTATTAAACCGGACGGTTTTAGGACAACGGATTTAAATGAGAACAGGATAGAAAAGGATATTGAATATATTTCATGGGAGCTTGAAGAAATAGAAAAAAACGGCTTTACCCACTTTATGGAAAAGGAGATATATGAACAGCCGGAAGCAATTAAGAGAGCTATAAGCGGACGCATACTAACAGATGTAGCCTCTGCGCATTTGGGCGGGCTAAATATGACGACAAAGGAGCTTTTAAATATAGAGCGGATAAAAATAATCGGCGCCGGTACATCCTACCATGCGGGAATGGTGGGGGCTTACCTGCTGGAATCGGTAGCGAGAATACCTTCGGTACCCGAGATTGCATCGGAACTGAGATACAGAAATCCCATTATCGAAAGAAATACGCTTTATTTTGCCATTTCACAATCGGGAGAAACGGCGGATACCCTTTATGCCATGCGGGAACTTCAGAGAAAAGGGGCTACGGTGCTCGGTGTATGTAATGTTGTAGGTTCAACAATTGCGAGGGAATCGGACGGCGGAGTGTATATACATTCCGGCCCGGAAATAGCAGTCGCCTCTACAAAGGCTTTTTCCTCACAGATTACCGTATTTTACCTGTTTGCCCTTCTGTTAAGCAGAATGAGGGACATGTCGCATGAACAGGGTCTTGAGTATATCGATAATTTGCGCTCCATACCTGCAAAGCTGGAGGAAATTTTCCAGAAGAAGGATGAAATTAAGAAGCTTGCGCATAAGTACGCTAAATACAAGGATATGCTTTTTCTTGGAAGGGGAATAAACTATCCCGTTGCGCTCGAGGGGGCTCTTAAGTTAAAGGAAATCTCATACATACACGCAGAGGGCTATACATCTGCAGAAATTAAGCATGGGCCGATTGCCCTTATCAACGAAGAAACACCAAGTATATTTTTAGTACCGGATGACGGGCTAAAGAAGAAGGTTATTTCCAATATGAAGGAGGTAAAGGCTCGTGGAGGGCAGGTTATCGCTGTAACGGTAGGCGGTGATGATTCGATCCGGGATATTGCGGATGATGTATTTATTGTACCGAAAACCAGCGAAATATTTTACCCCTTTCTTCTTGTAGTTCCACTGCAGATGTTTTCCTACTACTGTGCTCTGGAGCTGGGAAGAAATGTTGACCAGCCCAGAAATCTTGCGAAAAGTGTTACAGTTGAGTAGAAAAAGACTTAAGGTTTTTTTGTTTCTCTGTATTTTTATACTCTTCAAAGCCAATGCGGGTAATGCTGAAGATACGGAAAATGTAGCTGTTCTGGAGAAAGGCCCGGCGGAACAGAATAGCATAGAACTGCTTCCTCCAAATGCAATAAAAGCTTTTACAGGTATTTACAGGTTTAAAGATGAAAAGATGAAGGTTATCTATACAGAGCAGGCTCTGCCGGTTTTAAGTGAGTGGAAACCAGAAAAATGCTTTCGGCGAACACTTTACAGGCTTCCGTACAGTACCTTATACGTATTCTACTATAGAGATAAAGGCGGATATGAGCTTTTTTTTGAATTTCCGAAAGGCTTTTCCTACTTTTGTAAATTTATGGATGAATTCATAGCGAAGTTTAATATATACCGCGGTTTTGTTAAACATAAGACCGATATTCCCTTTCCCGCTGTCCTGCATCTAGATCTTTAACATGACTCTACCTTTACCGATTATAATAGTGTGAAATCGTATTTAGTATTTGTTATCTGCTTTTTTATTGCTCTGCCCTTTTCCTATGGGCAGGATAATGGTGCTGACAACAATGCAAACAGTCTCGTGCTTGCTCCGGATGATCTTGTTATCGAACAGAGCATTAAAGGCGGGTATGATCTGTGGATAAGAAAAAAGCCCGGTATTGAATCTGTATTAATTGCGGAATCGACAAAGGACCCTAAGGGTAAAAGTGCGGTGTATGCACTACGCAGCCCGGAGTACAATGCGGTAAACGGAGATGAAAAAAGAATTTTAAACGGAAAATTCATAGAGAGTAAGAGAAAACTGTACTTTCTAGTAGATTCAACGCCGGAAAAATATAAAAAGCTGGGTGAAGCTTTTCATATTTTCATTCCTTATGTTGTTGTGTACGGTTATCCCTGGAGCAGAGAGGGAGAACTGCAGATTTTGGACGGTACGTTTTTAAATTTGAGAACCTTTTCTAAACTGTATGCAGACTATTCAGGATATTTTTTTGATAATCCCTATATTCTTCGTGTAACTCAGGAGAAAATTCTTAAAAATACCCCTGGCAGGTATATGAAGGAAGCTGTGGATACCCTGACATCTATTGCCAGGTCAGCCGGAGGAAATGCGGTGCTGTCCAGAGGCAAAGATGATATGGTGAATAAGATAGGAAATATTCTTGACAATACCAGGGGGAAAATCCTTGATCTGGTTCTTGCACTTGATACTACGGAGAGCATGTACGATGATATGCCCGCTCTAAAGAAAAGGATAATACCTCTCTTAAAGAACCACACGGATAAGTTTTTACAGTACAGAGTGGGGCTGCTTTTCTATAAGGATTACATGGATGAATACCTTGTTAAACCGTTCCCCTTTTCGGATAAACTCTCCGTTATTAAACGCAACATAGACAGCGTGCATGTAAGCGGAGGCAGGGATATACCTGAGGCAGTATTTGAAGCACTCTATGCCTCTATACATTCGTATAAATGGAAGGCAGAGAGCCGGCTTATTATTCTTATAGGGGATGCGCCTCCGCATCCGAGGCCCAGAGGGGAAATAACCCCGGATATGGTCTATAGAGATGCAGAGGCGCTTGGAATAAAAATAAATACAATTATTCTGCCGCAGTAGTTTAAAAAATATCTTTATGCTATTGACTAAAGAATAGCAGTTTGTTAGATTATGTAGCCCTAAAAGCTTTTTCCTGGCCTCTGTAGCTCAGCTGGTAGAGCACCTCCATGGTAAGGAGGGGGTCACCGGTTCAAATCCGGTCGGGGGCTCAAGAATTAGCATTATTTTTTATTGACTTATGTGATATAATTTTATTATACTACCAGACATAAGTGAACAAGGAGAAAATACAAGAGCATGGCAAAGTCGAAGGGTAAAGGCGTAGAGTTAATTGCGCTTGAATGTACGGTATGTCACAGGCGGAATTACACAACAAAGAAAAACAAACGGAACATCCAGGGAAAATTAGAGTTTAATAAGTACTGCAGATTCGACAGAAAGCATACACTTCACAGAGAGACCAGGATTAAGTAATGAGACTTAGGCCAGTAGCTCCAATTGGCTAGAGCGCCGGTCTCCAAAACCGGATGTTGCAGGTTCAAGTCCTGCCTGGCCTGTAATAAGAAGATCAGGAGCACAGTATGAAAAAGGTAATTCTCTTCTTTAAAGAGAGCTATGCAGAATTAAAAAAGGTCACATGGCCCAGCAGGGAGGAAGTATCCTCTTCGACGAAGGTTGTGCTCATTTCTATTACGCTAATTGCTGCGGCACTCGGCATTGTTGATTTTCTGCTCTTTAAGGGAATTGATCTTATTTTTTAGTCATTTATCGGGATAAATATGGAAAAAGCGTGGTATGTTGTTCATACCTATTCCGGCTATGAGAATAGGGTGGAAAAACATATAAAGAAACTTATAGAAAACGGTGTTCTCAAAGACAGAGTATTTGACATTAAAATACCCTCCGAGGAAGTGGTAGAAATACGCGACGGTAAAAGGCGTGTTACAACGAAGAAATTTTTGCCGGGATACATTCTTGTTGAGATGGATATTCCGGAAAAAGGCTGGAAAGAAGTGTGCGAAAACGTAAGAAATATCCCCGGAGTAACGGGATTTGTCGGTACCGCACGAAATCAGAAGCCCCAGCCGATATCACAGGAAGAGGCAAAAGAAATTCTTCAGAAAGCAGGCGAAATAAAGACAGAGAAGATATTAAAACCGAAGCAGTCTTTCACTGTCGGGGAGATGGTTCGGATAATAGACGGGCCATTCGGTTCGTTTACCGGTAGTATAGAAGAGGTTAATGCGGAAAAGGGAAAGCTCAGGGTTATGGTCGGCATATTCGGCAGATCAACACCTGTGGAGCTTGATTTTCTGCAGGTAGAAAAAATATAGGCCCATAGAATGGGAGCTTTTCGTATGAAAAGTGCTAATACCAGTTATGGAGAAAAATTATGGCAAAGAAAAAGGTTAAGGCGGTTATTAAACTGCAGGTTCCTGCTAAAAAGGCAACGCCTGCACCGCCTGTAGGTCCTGCACTTGGGCCTCACGGTGTTTCCGCACCGCAGTTTGTACAGCAGTTTAATGAGAGAACAAAGAATATAGAGGAAGGTTTGCTTATACCTGTAGTTATTACAGTGTATGCAGATAAAAGCTTTACCTTTATTACAAAAACCCCTCCCGCAGCAGTGCTTATTAGAAAAGCATGCGGTATAGAGAAGGGCTCATCCGAGCCGAACAAGACAAAAGTTGCAGTGTTAAAGAAAGCTGATTTAAAGGCGATAGCAGAGCAGAAAATGCCGGACCTTAATGCAATCGATGTTGAAGCCGCGATGAAAATAATTGCAGGTACTGCGCGTAGCATGGGCGTTACAGTGGAGGGTGCATAGTATGAAGCACGGGAAAAAATACAACGAAGCATTAAAAAAATACGACAGGCAGAAGGAATACTCGCTATCCGAGGCAGTTGCGCTTGTTAAAGAAATTTCCTATGCAAAATTTGATGAAACTGTAGAGGTTGCATTAAAGCTCAATATAAAGTCGAAACATGCCGTTCGTGATACCTTCGTACTTCCTAATTCTTTCGGAGCGGAAAAGAAAATTCTTGTTTTTGCAAAGGGAGAAAAGGCCGAGGAAGCAAAAAAAGCAGGAGCGGCATATGTTGGCGATGCGGATTTAATAGAAAAGATTAAAGGCGGATGGTTGGATTTTGATGTTGCGGTGTCTACACCAGATATGATGAGGGATGTCGGCAAATTAGGTCCTATTTTGGGCCGGAGAGGTTTAATGCCCAACCCAAAGACTCAGACGGTTACCTTTGATATTAAGGGTGCTATTGCCGAATTAAAGAAGGGCCGGGTTGAGTTCCGTGCGGATAAGACGGGGGTTGTTCATCTGCCGGTGGGAAAAATCTCAATGGATAATGATAAGATAGAGGAAAATGCAAAAGCTTTCCTGCAGGAAGTAAACAGGAAGCGCCCCGGTGATGTAAAGGGTGATTTTGTTAAATCCATCGCTCTGTCTTCCACGATGAGTCCCTGCGTTAGAGTATCGGCCAGGGATAAAATGAATTAAGGATGGGGGTTGTTGAAATGACAGAAACTGTAAAAAAGGTACAGCAGTATAAGGTAGAGGCTCTGAACAGGACAAAAGAAGTTTTATCAGGATATAACGATTTGATTTTTTCGGATTTCCGTGGATTAAATGTAGAGCAGATTACCGAGCTGCGTACAAAACTTCGTGAGATTAATGCGTATTATAAAGTAATAAAAAACAGCTATCTTCGCAGAGCTGCAAAAGAGATGGAGATGCCGGATCTATCCGAGGTCTTTATAGGGCCTACGGCAGTTGCGCTCGTTAAGGATGATCCCGGAGCTGCCGCCAAGGTACTCTTTAATTTCACCAAAGATACAACTTTAAAGATAAAGGGTGCTCTTGTTGACGGGAAGGTTTTTTCGGAAGCCGATGTACAGGCTCTTTCCAAACTTCCCTCGCGCGATGAGCTCTATGCTCAGCTTATGGGGACAATTAATGCCCCGCTTACAAACCTTATGTATGCTATGAACGGCGTTATTTTAAAATTTGTACGTACTCTGCAGGCCGTTGCAGACAGTAAAGAAAATTAATTGCGGCTTTAGTCTTCCTAACGGTTGCATGCTATTGCTGTAAAATAAAATCAAGGAGAAGTTAAAATGGCAACACTTAAAAAAGAAGAAATCCTGGAAGCGATTTCAAACATGACTGTTCTGGAAATATCAGAACTGGTAAAGGCAATGGAAGAGAAATTCGGTGTATCTGCCGCTGCGCCGGTGGCTGTTGCCGCTGCGCCCGCACAGGGGGCTGCAGAAGCGGAAGAGGAGCAGACCGAATTTACGGTTGTTCTTAAGAGTTTCGGCGACGGGAAGAAAATCCCTGTAATTAAAGAAGTCCGGGCTATAACAGGTCTCGGGCTTAAAGAGGCAAAAGAGCTCGTGGAAGCGGGCAATAAGCCGATAAAAGAAAATGTCAGCAAAGATGAAGCTGCAAAGATTAAAGAAAAGGTTGAAGCGGCCGGCGGAGTCGTTGAAGTTCAGTAACCGCTGTTTGCTACAATTAATTAATAGACTTACTAAGGCCACCGGGATAAATTCGTCCCGGTGGGTTTTAATTGTCTGGGGGTAATAATGATTCTTGACAAATCCAAAGCCATTAAAAGGGAATACTTTGGGAAACCCTACGAAGATATTATGGGGATTCCGAATCTTATAGGAATCCAGCTCTCTTCGTACGAGAAATTTCTTCAGAGAGATAAGCTTAACAGCGGAGAGCCGTTGGAAAGGCAGGGCCTGGAGGATGTTTTTCTGACAGTGTTCCCGATAGAGAGCCCCAACGGCGATATGCTGCTTGAATACGGGCAGTATTCGCTGGATGAGAGTGGTATTAAATTTTCGGAAAAGGAATGTAAAAAGAAGGGGCTCACCTATGCAGTCCCCCTTAAGGCAAGAATCAATCTGGTATTCTTAAATACCGGAGAAATAAGGCAGAAAGAGATTTACATGGGTGATATTCCCCTTATGACGGACAGGGGGACTTTTATAATAAACGGTGCGGAAAGAGTAGTTGTCAGCCAGATACATAGATCGCCGGGTGTGATTTTTTCGCATGATCAGGGAACGTATTCTTCGCGTATTATACCATACCGTGGTTCCTGGCTGGAATTTGAAATAGATCAGAAGAAAGAACTTATCTATGCAAAAATCGACAGAAAAAAGAAAATACTCGGTACTATTTTTTTAAGGGCCTTGGGTTTTGATTCAAGGGAAAAAATAATACTTCTTTTCTATAAAACAAGGGTTGTTAAAATACTCGAATCGAGAGAAGAGAAGGAAAAGCTTGTGGGCAGTGTCCTTGCGAAGCCTCTCTATACGGGGGAGGGGGATGAAAAAAAGAAGCTCTACAGAGCCGGGGATAAGATTCATCCTCACGATATAGATGAGCTCCTCCATGCCGGTTTTAAAGAGATAGAGGTGATAGATCTTGACAATGAGGATTCCCTGCATTCTGATATGATTTTAAACTGTTTCGAGAATGAAGAGATAAAGAGTGCAAAAGACAATCCGGAGAAGGATGAGCCGAGCAGGGAGGAAGCCCTGTCTAAGGTTTACTCGATACTAAGGCCCGGTGAACCTATTACAATAGAAAGTGCAGAGAAAGATCTCCAGTCTATGTTCTTCTCTGCGAGAAGGTACGATCTGGGAAGAGTCGGCCGTTACAAATTAAACAAAAAGTTCAACTATCCGGAACCTGTGGAGTCTTTTACCCTGGTTATGGATGATATTGTACAGACTATGATTTTTCTTATTAAGGTCTATATAGGCGAGGGCAACGTGGATGATATAGACCATCTGGGAAACAGAAGAATACGTCTGGTAGGAGAGCTTTTAACAAACCAGTTAAAAATTGCATTTA
>QNBI01000077.1 GCA_003641675.1 Spirochaetota bacterium
AGAAGCTCATCTCTTTGTTTCCTTTCTGTTTTTGTTTCACCTGTGGAGCAATTCTCTTGTATTAGGTGTAATGATGCTGTTAGGCTAATTTATAACATTATACGGATTAAAAAATGAAAATTCCGAATGGGCATACAGCTGGTGCGGGTTCCTTATTGAAGGTTTGGGTATAGGAATATTTTTAATCCGCCGGACAGTGGCAGAAATAATTCTGCACTTTATACCGGTAAAAATTAACACTGTTCCTCTTTATGCAGTTGTTTTTATTGCCGTTTCCTTCTCTATACTTTTTTTATTGTTTTTTGCAGTACGGAGAGTGATTAGGCAGGACTGGATCTCCGTTTCGTATATGTTAATGCCTGTGCCGCTGCTTTCGGTTTGGATTTGTTTTATTGATAAGCAGGCCGACTTTTCCGGATGGGATTCTGTGCATTTATTCGCCCTTGATAGAGTAATGGCCATCTGTTTTATTGTTACGGCCGCAGCGAGCATTTTTTTAATACCCGCATTGTTCTACAAGTTTTCTTTTCATAATATTTCTATGGACAGAGAGTGGCTTAAAAACTCTGTTAAAGATTCCATGCATTTAAGATGGCGGACATAGGAGAATAAATTTAATTTGCAGGCGCGAATATGCGCTTTAAAATAGTTATATTACATCTCCGGAGAATTAAATGGGCGATACTGGGATTGAACCAGTGACTTCTACCGTGTGAAGGTAGCACTCTCCCGCTGAGTTAATCGCCCATTACAGAAACCTTAACAGAACAAGTTTAGACAGAGATGTGTAAATTTGTCAATATTTAGCCTTCAAGTCCAATTGCAGCCGCTATCATTTCCATAGCTGCATTTTCCGGATAAGCTCCGACCATAGGCTGCATGCTGTCGCCGATTACCGTATGCGGAACGCCGGAGACATTATAACGGTTAGAGAGTGCAGGGAATTCCGTTGCCTCTATCATAGCAGAAGTTACAAGCTCAGATTCCATAGCAAACCTAAAGGCTAGAACAACAGCCTTAGGGCAGTAAGGGCAGGTCGGTGTTACAAAGACCTGCAGGTTTAAAGGGTCTTTTAGCTTTTTGAGTGTTTCGCGGGAAGCCGGCGACAAACCGGAATCTTCTTTGGCAACCATTTCCATACTCTCAAGCAGAGACATAAACTCGTAGCCTGCCGGTATGCCGAAAAATCTTATGCCGAAGTCTTTATCGTTTTCACCAAGTACCATAATGGCAGGGATTTTATCCACCTTATATGAATCTGCAAGCTCCTTATCGTGAAGGAAATGTTTTACCTCCAGAGTAATCTTGTCGGAAAGTTCTGCGGTTTCCTCCATTAAACTGTGAGTTTCTTTGCAGAACTGACATTCCATTTCCTGCGTAAAGTATATAAGCTTAACAGGTTTTTCCAGTTTGGAAAGTCTTTCGCTTAAAACCTTTTTATCCTTTTCATTTATAAATCCCATGAGAATCTCCTAAATTATTTATTTCTCTGTGAGAATATACAAATAAAATTCCCGAATGCAAAATATTTTAGAGAAAAAGATTAAATAGTAGTATAGTATAGAAGCTAATTTGGAAAATATAATCTACATAGGAACCGCTTTAATAACGGTGCTATGGTCTGTCTGGATATACAGTCTCTTTGGAGAAAGAGTTGGACTGCCGGAAGACTCAGGGTTCCGGTATGTTCTCATAATACTCCCAAGCAGTTTGTTTTTACTAATTGTTTTCTCTAACTGGCAGTCGAGTGCGTTTATACGTTTAGATTTAATAGGACTTGTACTAATGGATGCGGCTACTTTAACAGCTGCGGTAATTCTCTTGGCTGTGTTAAATATAAAAAGTATCGACAGAAGGAAGGGATATGGTTTTGTATTGTTTCTCTATTTTCTGGTATCCGTATTAATTGTTGCTGTGGTTTTTGCTGTAAAGGCTTTTCCTCCTCTGCTTATAAAGGTCTATCAGGTTATTGAGGAAAGTAAAAAGTTTAACCTCGGTCATTATGCCTGGGAATGGCTCAACCCTGAGAACCATGAAAACAGTGTAGCCTCGTTAATGAATAAACTTCTTCTTGCGCTTTTCACCTATATTCCGCTGTCTTTAATGCGCTTTATATACAACAGGCGGCAGATGAAAAAACTTATAAAAAGAATAGAGAATCTGGAAAATACCCTTAAAAACTTAAGAAACAGAAAGCCTTAACATATTTTAAGTATATAATTTTTGTAAAAAATAGTATTCTTTTCTATACTTAAGCGGAGAATAGAAAATATAAAAATAAAAGCGTTATCTAATATATTATATTATAGAGAATTAAAAATAACAATAATTTAAGCCTGCTGGTATAATTCTTGCATATATTAATTCCAGAGCATAATTATGAAGATGATCACAGCAACGGCGATGCCACAAAAGAAGTATACAGCAGTAAGTGAACGAATTCAACATGAAATTATAAGAAAATCCATTCATCTCCTTATTGCAGTAGTGCCTCTCCTTGCGTCTATTGACAATTTTGCAACTATGGCTATTCTTGCAGGCGGTGTTATACTGTACACATACGCCGAGATGATGAGACAGAGAGGCAGTTATGTTTTTATTATAAGCGATGTAACTCTTCTTGCAATAAGAGACCGGGACAGAGGCAGGTTTGTTTTGGGACCGGTTACCCTCGGTATAGGAGCAATGCTGAGTCTTCTTCTGTATCCTGAGCCTGCGGCAAGTATAGCTATTTATGCTCTTGCCTTCGGAGACGGATTTGCAAGTCTTATAGGTACTATATGGGGAAAAGTTAAGATTCCCTTTACAGGGGGTAAAAGCGTCGCGGGGAGTTTTGCATGCTTTTTTACTGTTTATTTAATTTCCTTTAAAATTACTCTAAATCCTCTGTATGCGCTGATAATAGCCTTTAGCGCGACCCTTTTTGAAATGTTCCCTGCAAAGGATATTGATAACCTATTAGTTCCTGCCGGCACAGGGCTGGTTGCATCACTTCTTATTTTCCCTGTGATATAGCAGAAGGGTAAATATAATTTAGAATGGTATATATATTTTCTCAATCTGACGGGTGGAAAAGTATGTTCCCGTTAGCATGAGAATAATCGAAGAAACTATGGAATAGATTCCTACTGCGAAGGGAAAGATAAAAAAGCCGCCTAAAATCATAGCATAAGAACCAGAGGCGTATAAAAACCGCTTATTTCTCATATGAATAAATGCAAAGATTAGATTAGAAAGAATAACGAAAAACAGCATATATGAAAAAAACCACAGGCTATGCTCAATTCCAAGTTTGTATGTGAAGTTATTTAGAAATACAGTAGGGTCCACCGGGATAGATGCTGCAAGGATAAAGGAGGAAAGCAGAATAACAGATAGAATAATCCCGTATTTCTGATATTTAAATTTTGCGGCGTACAGGCTGGAGAAAAACAGGGAAAGCAAAGCGGCTGTCTGCCCGAAGAAGATTATGCGTGTAACGGTTATTCCTATGGTGAAGGGCAGTTCCATAGTATATATGTAGGCACTCGGAAGCCTGAGAGATTCGAACGACATAAAGAAAAAAAACATGATAAGAAAGTATATCTCAGCGGAATCGGTTTTCTTATACTGCCTGTAAAGATAAACAGGAGCTAGAATAATGCTTATATGAAAAAGGTAAAGAAGCGCGGTATATCTGTATATTTGGGTGACTTTTTGAGCTGCCTCACTGTAGCGAAACCACCATGGGTGTGACATTAAGGATGACAGGGCAGAGATATCATGGTTTTTAAAGAGTAAAAGATACACAAATGCATTGAGAATACCGAATATAATGCACGAAAGGATAAATCCAGATATGTATATACTTTTTCTTAATCTAAAAGTCATGTTTTTTACCGCAGCAAAGTATTTAGAAGATGATCGTTTTTACGCCAGTTTTTTCTGACCTTAACCCGCAGGTCCAGTTTAATCCTGTACGGGAAAAGTGCAGAGAGTTCTTTCTCAGCCGCAATGCGGATTTTCTTTATTTTTGAACCCCTGTGGCCGATTACTATTCCCTTTTGTGTTTCCCTTTCCACAATTACTAAAGCCCTGACCCACATAGTGTCAGATATGCCTTCCCCTGTTGCATTCAAAAATTCTGTATCGAGTATATCAATATATATAGAATGGGGTATTTCCTCTCGTGTTTCAAGTATTACTTTTTCCCTTATTATTTCTGATATTCTAAATACCGGCTCCTGGTCTGTATAAAAGTCATCCGGATACTGCCTTTCTCCTTCCGGTGATATTTGAAACAGTTTATCGATTACCCTGTCAATTCCAATACCGGTTAGTGATGAAATCTCGAAAATATCTATATCCTTAAATCTTTCCCTTAAGATTTTTCTATGTGATTTAAGAATGTTATTCTGGATATCAATTTTATTAATAACAATAATTTTATGCCCGCTGTAGTTTTCGAACTGCAGTAAAAGCTCATTTTCTTCCTGTCCGAACATTCGTGTTGCATCGACTAAATAGAGAAGGATGTCAACCTCTTTTAAAACATTCTGAATGGTTGTATTGAGTCTTTGATTAAACTTCTTTTCGGATAAATTAAATCCGGGTGTATCAATAAATACAAGCTGACCCCTGGATGAGTTGTATATCCCCCTGATCTTATTTCTTGTAGTCTGGGGTACATTGGATACAATAGAGACTTTCTCTCCGCATACTGTATTAATAAAAGTAGACTTTCCGGATGACGGTCGGCCTATTACTGCAATAAAAGCAAATTTCATTATAGTACCTGTTTTTGGTTCTTATTAAGCATTATGCTATACCACAATTTTAATCCGGAAAATTATTTCTAATCTTAAAGAACTGCTGCTCTATATCCAGAAATATATCGACTAGCACGGGATCGAACTGTTTACCTCTCTGTTTTTTAAGCTCTTCTATCGTCTTTTCATGAGTCCATGCATCTTTATATGTGCGCTTGGAGGTTAATGCGTCATATACATCGGCAATTGCTGCTATCCTTGCACTGAGAGGTATATTCTCCCCTTTAAGTGCCTTTGGATAGCCCGTACCGTCGTAACGTTCGTGGTGGTGCAGGGCTATTATAGCAGCAAGTGTAAGGAAAGACTGCTCGCCGAGTTCCTTGTCCGCTTCGCTTAAAATAGCCCATCCCCAGAGGGTGTGATTTTTCATTATTGTCCATTCCGCACTATCAAGTTTTCCCGGTTTTAAAAGAATGCTATCCGGTACTCCTACCTTTCCTATATCATGCAGCATACTGGAAAGGTACATATCATTTGAATAACCTTGAGATATTTTAAATGAGTATGGATGCCTTCTAAATACTTCTACGGATAATATTTTGCAGTACTCACGGATACGCTGGAGATGATCCCCTGTTTCCTGATCCCGGTATTCGGCCAGACGTGCAAGTGTTTTTATTGCAGTCACCTGTGTTTTCTGAAGCAGACTAATAGTATCAAAGATTCTGTCGTTAAGGAACTGCTGCATCTCGAGGGATTCGCTAAGTTCATTGGCCTGAATAACAAATTCTGTAATATTGTATACATGACAGATTATCATGTTATTCTTTAAAAAGGCAGATTCGTGCACTGTAACGGTTTTGCCTTCTTTTGTTTTTAAAGCAAGCCTGTAATTCCTGACATTTCCGTTTTTAAGGATTGTATTTAACTCTTTTTTTCTTTCTTCTGAGGATACGAATACGGAACCGTATGCAGAGAATTCTATTTTATTGGAGAACCCGAGAAGAGAGAGAAATGCAGGGCTTAAGTATGAAAAACGGCCCTTCACATCCATGGCATAAACGGGAAGCTCAAAATCTTCCGCCACCTTTAGAAAAACGGCTAAATGTTTGTCTTCAAAAGGAGCCTCTGCCAGGAACATAGATTGGATTTTTAAAGATAGAACTTTTAAAAAGAATTCTTCTTCTATGGTTGGTTCTACCGGGTTATCGTTTATAAAGAGCAGAGCACCGATAGTATTTTCTTTTCCGATTGTAACGGGGAAAAAATATGTACTCACAGTTCTGCCTGTAAGGGATGAAAGATAATCGGAAAGTTCTCTGTTTGTATTAATTGAAGTGGCGGCTTCTGCAACTCTGGTGCCTGTCCCGGTGTTTCTTTTTATATCCGTGTATGAAGGAAACTTCTCTGCTGTTTTATACAGAATAGAAGAGAGATGAGAGTTTTTTTCGAGTTTCTCTGTTAATGTACTGTCTGAGCATGTTTCCAGAAAAAGACTCCTTTCACCGTTTCTTAGGTTTTTCTTCCGGAAGAGGCAGACTGCGGAAACTCTAAAGTGGTTTTTTATCCACGATGTAAGTTCTGCCAGGCTGTCATTATAGCTGGTCTTATTATCAATTATATCACAAAGATGTATATAGCTTTGTAAAATATTGTCCTCTTGCATGTTACTTTAAATATTATTCAAAGAAGCGGATAAATCAATAAAATCTTTACCTATTTTTTCATTTTAGCTCTCCTGTTCTTCTTGTCGAGTCTTTCATCACGGTTTCGAAGACGCAGTCTGCGTTTCATTCCCCGTTCAATAAGTAATAGGATATCATCCATGAGTTCTTCTATATTCGTTGAACTGTATTCGGAAACAACCGCGGAATAAATTGCAAAGAGCATATTCTCTGGATTTTTGTATATTCCGCTTCGGAAAAGGCGTTTTTCATTTCCTTCACGAATAACAGATAAAATTAACCCTCGGATATGTTTTGTAAGGGGGTTAGTTCTTGGATAGTTATCATTGAGCCCGGGATAGATATACTTTTTGTTTCTGGTGATTAAACCTTGAAGTATGCTGTTCTGTTTTAAAGCAAGCGTTGCAAAACGGTAGAGGGCCTTTAATTTATTAAGAGGAGAATGAAAACTGTTTATAAGTTTATCTATGCTTCTTATTCCTCTCTGTTCAATTCTTTCTATAATCTGGCCGTAGAAATCTTCTTTACTTTTAAAGTATATGTAAAAAGTGCCTGTTCCCAAACCTGTCTCTTCGGTAATATCAGAAACATTAACATCCCTGTATCCATAGCTTGAAAACATCCGCTCCCCTGCTCTTAAGAGGCTGTCCCTTTTACTCATAATTATTCCCCGCCTTCTTTTTAAGCCTAATATGCGTGATCCTGAATAATTTCTTCAAATATTCAGTACACTTTTCCCGCTTTTTTAGCTTAAATTATCAAATATCGTCCCATATTAGTGCTTTTGTGTCTATCATTCAACACAGATCCTATGAGCTGTTGACATAAATTCCCTTAAAAGCAACGATTTGCATTATGAAGCATATTGATAATAACTACACATTAAAATGCCCTGTGTGCGGTACGGAGTACTACGATACGGATAAGGGTTTTCTTTTGTCGTGCAGTAATAATCACAGATCGGCTTTATTAAGGGCACAGTACGATAGAAAGCTTACAATAAGAGCCGAGCTGCCCGGAATATTCCGCTACAGCAGCTGGCTCCCCGTACGGAGGGTCTTTGAAAGAGCAGAAGGTCCCGCTGTTTACAGAAGCATCGGCCTCGGGGACATTTTAGGCCTTAAAAATCTCTATGTGGCCTTTAATGGGTACTGGCCGGAAAAAAATGTATTTATGGATACATGCTCGTTTAAGGAGCTGGAGGCTCCGGGAGTACTGGGAAGACTGTCCGGGACCGAAAGGAGAACCCTTGTAGTTTCTTCCGCCGGCAACACGGGGAGGGCTTTTTTAAAGGCTGGCTGGGGGAATGGTATAGCCGCTCTTATAGTTGAACCGGAAAGGGCCCTTCCTTCGCCCTGGGTTACTGAAAA
>QNBI01000078.1 GCA_003641675.1 Spirochaetota bacterium
TATTCAGAAGCATCTTTAACTGACCAGTATTCATCTTTGATTTCATCAAAGGAATAGTCAACCTCTAAGTCATTCTTGTCATATCCTTCCTTGAGTAGGAAATTTACAGCTTCATAGTAGGTTGGTTCTTTTTTCTTTGGACTTTCCACAGTCTTTTTCTTTTTCTTCTTTCCATCCATATAGTCATCGTAATGATCGTAGTAATCATCAAAGAGTCCATTGTAACCATGGTTGATTCCTGCATTAGGATTATCCCATGAGCCTCTTTGTTTCTTGAACTTACTTCTTCCATGACCTCTTTCAATGCTTGTCTTTAAAACACCAGAAAGATCTGCTTCAAAGTCACACTCTTCCCATAGTTTCATAATCTCTGCGATGAATGCTCCCATCTTTCCTGCTTCTCCATTAAAGTTACTCTTCAATGCAAAAGATGGTCTTGCTTTTGGAGGTAACGGTTTAGGAAGTTGTGTACGGGTGGTTCCGAAGATATTATCTAACCACCCCTGCTCTCTTTCTGTATATGCTTCTTCAGTGGCAGTAGTAAATCCTTTGTTAAGAGTAAGACATCTTGCTTGAGCATAGTGTCTCTCTCCTCCCAGTTCTCCATCAAAGATTGTTGCTTCAGATAGAATGAGTTCTGCATAGTTGCTTCTATGCTGTCCCATCATTGCGATGTTCAGTAGGTTCTTTCCTACAGAGAGTGGATAACACACTCCAGGATGTTTGATATCTGTACGATAATCAGTTCCTGAGAAGCCATTGATTCCGCTTGGATGGAAGTGGAATGAGTTCATTCCTACAATCTCCCATTTGTCTATACCAAACTCATTCAGCTTTTGGTACATCTCTGTTGTTTCAAACTCGTTGTATTTCTCAAGAGCGATGACTGTTGCTTCTGTATTTGCTTTCTGTACTTCTTCTAGGTTGAACTCTATGGCAGCACCTGATACTTCTTGGTAGTAGTTGTAGAAAGCCAAAGGAATGGCAAATCTTAGAGATTGACCATTGGTGCTATTCTCTCCTACTAGGCAGATAAAGTGTGTTTGATACTCAACCTGATATGCCCCTTCCATGCCGGATAGTCTTTGAATTTCCTCAATCGTTTTTGACGATTGAAAGTTAATTACAAAGTTGTCAAGATCTACTGACTTTACGATTCTCTCTATTTTCATGTTGTTGCCTTTAGTTTTCATTTTGTTCATTTTCATGTTGTTCCTTCTGTATTTTCTATTGGAAATGTATCTGTCGTTATACTGTTTAAATCAATTGGTAGAATATCCATTATAGGACTGCCATTTGTATGTGGTGGTACAGTGTCTAATGATATTAAGTCCGACTCTTCTTCTGGGTTGTATTTTTCCCATTTATCATTTTTTCTGATTATTAGTTGGTTTACTCTGATTCCATCTAATTTAATGCCATAAACAATGTCACCTTCTACATATTCTATCCCAGGATTGACAGTAGGATAGTCTAACTCTGCTTCTACTACTTCTTCGGCTTCCTCTTCTTCAGGTGGTTCTGAATCTTTAGGAGTTGAATCAAGTCTTGATTTGATGTACTCAATGAATTGTAGCTTTGTTCCTCTTCCACCATTCTCTTCTTTAAACTCTTGGAAGGTCAATGTTTTCTTTGGTCTTTTCACACTGTATTCTTCTCCTAGGAGTAGCTCAATGGAAGTATCCATACACTGACTTGCATAGGCCATTGCTCCTTCTCTAAGGATATATGTATTCAGTGGAGATGTTACATTACAATGATTGAGGGAAGATATTCCTATTTTTGTATTTACTTCTCCACTTGAAGTACAGATTTTAGAACCATTCTCAATGGTATTTCTTGGTGCATGAGCAGGATGATCTATATTTGCTCCATGCATAGGACACAGATTCCATGCTCTTCCTCCTGTAGAGTAGATTACTCCATAGTATGGGTAAGCAATTCCAGAGACATTGATTATCTGTCCAGGAACAATATAATGAACACCCTCGCCTGAAGAAACAACTTCTCCAGAATTCTTCTTTTTTTTTACTTCTTCATAAGCAAGTACAAAAGCACCATTACTCATTTCCACACTGAAATTACTATTCTCTGTTACGTAGATTGATGGTTTTTTTATAGAGGCAAGTACTGATACAATTTCTGGGATATAATCCTTTCCATTAGTAAGGTATGGAAATCTTTCAAATATTCCTGCATTGTCCTTCCAACTGTAAATAGCAACAGACCAGCTCTTCTCAGTTGTATCTATATCAGACTCCAAGATGTTGCTTGCTATGATAGGATGAAGAGGATTAATGATTGTTCTACTTTTTGTAATTCCTTCTGTGGAAAGGAGTACTCCATAGAACTTTGTTCCAATATCCCTTTTTAGATTTCCTACCATTTCTAAAGCATCTTCTATGCTGATGTCGAAGTTTCCAACCTTAGATATTTCCAGATCATCTCTAATGCTGTCGGCTATATTACTGGAAACAGTTTCATTTTCCATTTTTGCTGCATCTGGACTATGATATGTTTTATATAGTTCTTTTATTTGTTCAGAGAATTCTATTTCATGGACTGTTTTGTCCACACCATAAGTAGAAGCGAAAGTACCAGTTGTCTCTGTGGCTTGTAGTAAATCCTTGCTTATATCCTTAATGATATCTATACATGTCTTCTCATATATCAGTTGTATTGCTGAAGGGCTTGTGTTTAATAGTTGACTATTATTCATTTTGATCTCCTGGTAATAGTATTTGTGTAACTCGAAGAACTTCATCTCCCACTGCTAGTCTTTTGGAACCTGCTTTGAAAAATCCTTTTTCAGTTACTCTACTCGTGACCTCATTGAAATCACTAACTTTGAGAGTTACATTTTCTTCTTGTCCTCCATGGTCAATTCTTCCGAATGGATGTTCTCTTTCTCCTAGGTGAGTAAGAAAGTCTATGGTCATGAGTAGGTGGTTCAGGAAGAACTTTGCTAGGTTTATCTTCCCATACGTTTCCATCATTAAGTCGTTGTCAACTTCAGGATTTTCAACCAGGGAATAAGTGTTATCTCTATGCGTTGCAGCAATGAATGAGCAATCTGATGCAGTCAACACTTCTCTTGTTGCTATATCAGGTGCTCCATAAATAACAGTATATTTCTTTCTGCCACCTATGTTAGTTAGATCATTGTTCTCTAATCTTCTTGATATTCTTAGTGTTAACATAGCTATTTTGTCATACTTGTATGGAATAGTATCTACCTTCAATGACGATCTGATATCACTGTCTGTATTCTTTGGGATGAATGGAATTCTTAACATATTTGGAATGTCAAAATCATCATCGTCATAAAGAGTCATCTTGTTGAAGAGTTCATCCTTTCCTGACCACTGCATCATTTCATATGCCCAGTGTAGGAAGTTACTCCCAGAACCACCAACCCCACAAAGTATGAGATCATATCTTTTGTTTCTTACTCTTTGTAGAATCTTCCCTATATCTGTCTTGGTATATCCAAGCATGGTTATTAGCTCAGAGATATGAAGCTTCTTTGTATCAAGGTCATATGCAACTCTTTCAGAAATTGCATAGCCTACTCCCCTAGGAGTGATTAAGTTTCTCACTACTGGTGCTTGACCTGCTATATTTGATGCTATCCATGCAGGATAGAATGAATCAACAATAGTCTGAGCTTTTTGTTTGTCATTACGCATTCTTCTTTTTGACATGAAGTGATATCTGAAATCAATCTTAGTAAATATGATGTCATTTATTTGTATAGTTTTCTTCATTTGGTTTCCTTTGATTTTATTTGTATTGTAGTTACTTAGGAGGAGAGGCTGTCTTACTTACAACCCACATTGAATTTTTGTACAACCTCCCCTCATAAATAACCCAGAACCAAAGGTGGTTCTGAGCTCTTAAAGGGCTACTGTGTAGCAGTAGCAAAGAGGTTAAGCACTTGCTCCACTGCGTTCTGGTCCTCTTGCTTTTATGGCAAGGTCCAATGTCTTGTAATATCCGTCTTTTGCTTTTGGGAAAGCGTGTGTCAGTCTTACTCTGTATTTATCTTCTGCATATTTAGATATTCCTTTCGCTATGGTTCCTGTTCTTGTTCCCATAAACATTCTGTTTTCATCTCTTGTCATCCATATACAAGTAGTTGGAGAATATATTGCCGGAGCTATTCCCTGTTCCATACACAGCTTATCCTTGTCTATTTCCATTAAATCTGTGTATCCATTTGCTAATGCCCAATCATAAAACTTGGTTCTATCATCGAGCCACTCTTGACATATGGTTACACCTTTTCCTCCATAATATTTGTATGAATCTTGGTTTTTGTTATAGCATCTATCTTTCATATTCCCATATATTCTTGCTAGTCTTGTATCGTGTCTTACTTCGTGTTTTTGTCCCATTCCTGCAATTGAGCATTTTCTACATAGTTGAGAATATGACTTTGAGTTATGTCTTCTTGTTCGTATAGATCCGCATTTACTACATTCAAACTCACCATTTACTTTATCTCCATCATATACTAATGTTAAGCATCTACTGAGAGGTTCTTGGTTATTATGCTCTCGCATAAATTCTTCAGTATTTATTTTCTTTTTACAAGATTTACAATATTTTTTGTTGTTTTTTATGCAGGCTGTAGCATATGTAAATCTTACATCATTTTCTTCATGACATCTTTCGCAAGCGATAATTGCTCTCTTCCTATCATACTTAGATACTCTACTCTCATCGCGATACTCTCTAATTAATATCATTTAATTTCCTTTGTGTCGATATGACAATAGAGTATACAAAAGCTACCCCAAGAGGTAGCTTAATTTTGGTCGTTCAACTCAAGTTAAACGCCCGATGATGAATTAGCTTTCAATGTTTCCACTGGAGCCACAACTACTGTTGGAGCAGGATTATTCTCGCTAGCTTTTGAAGCTTTACGGATATCATCAGCAATACTCATTATACACCTCCTACTTCATCCATAACAACTGTTGTGTTAGCAGTGGAAGCAGATGTTGCTGCAGTTAAGCCTGAGATGTCAATTCCATCAACCAACTGGTTAATCATCTCTTCGATGTTGAAGCTTCCCAAGAAGTCATCTGATGCTGCATTGATACCTGCGTCTGCAAGCATTGCAAGTTTATCGTTCTGTGCACCATACTTAATCACTGTACCTGCTACTGCATTTGCAAGTAAGAACTTGAACCATGGCTCAGAGCTGTAACCTCTAACCATCATTGGTAACTTTGGTGCAATAAGTGATACTACACGATCATTGAACATTTGACCTGCTCTTCTTGACGCATTTGCTTTGAAAGCAGTTTTATTTCCTTGGACTAAGATGTTAGCCACTTCTGAGATTTTTAAAGACATGTTGTCTCCTTTTATTTAAATTAATTGGGTCCTGCCGAACCGGGTAGATTGCAATCTGGGAATAATTAATTACATACATGCTCTCTATAGCACGCAAAACCAGAGTTGCTCTTATCGACTTCTTTTTTTCAGGTCAGTGATAAAGGAGGTCAATGTTTTGCTTTCCTTCACCGCAGTCTTCAGTCTGAAGAATTCATCTGCTGACATATTTCTTTTGTTATGAGAAGCATAGGCACACATTGAATAATATGCTACTTTCTTCTGCTCTTCATGTGTCATCCTCATTGGCTTCCTTCAATCAAATCCTCTATGTATTCTCTTGCTTGGATATCTTTATCTTCTACATCAAAGAAGAAGTTGTCTCCGTTATCCAGTGCCATTCTCAAGGCTGTCAACAGAACCCAGTTCTTTTTCTGTTTCTGTTAAGGTTTTCATTCTCTGTGTCCATCATAGACTTCTATATCCATGGCTACTCCTTCGTGTTGACTATCTCTACTGATAATCAGCTGACATTCTGTTTTATCAGCAATGAGTAACAACTCTTCTAATGAGGCTACTTCAACTATGTACTCTTTTCTGCAATACTCCTCATCATCTTTCGGAACATATCTATGTTCTTCTAGCCAGTCTATACTTCTGTCCTCTGTTGTGGACACGACTGCCTTCATCATGATGGTTGGTTCTGGATTACAAAGTTATCATAGAGCTCTTCATAGTACATTGCTTTCGCAACATCCTTTTCAATGCTTTGACCTTTTTTCTTTCCACAACGAATTCTGTACTTTAGAACGTTACCTTTTAGGAACGCTAGGTATCCTTCTGTACCAAGGATCTTCTCTATTAATGGCATAGAGTCTTCTCCACATAGACGATAGTGAGAAGGTTTAACTATCTCATTATTTGTAAGTGAAGATCTTTCTGCCAACAACCCTTTTCTCTTACTCCAGTACTCTTCATTCATTTCTGGATGTTTATCTCTGAGCTCAGAATCATCATAAGGTGGTTCTTGTTCGTCAATCTCAATGGGTGAGTGACTGTCCATTCCTTCGTTTTGTTGCCTTACACTTTCCAACATATCTCTCTCGAATTTTTCTCTTTGGCTATCCGTCATTACTTATCCTTTTATTTTAGTTCAAACAAAGAAGCACCCCATCCGTTTTCTACTCCGGTGTCATCTTCCTCTATTCTTATCGTCCCTAATATGGTCTCGTTGTTATGAGATATATGGTGATAATATGTCCCTGCTTTGTTCACATTATAGTCTTCACGAGAAACATACTCTTTCCCTACTGTGAAGCCATGTTTGTTTTCTGCAATTTTAGTTCCGTTTTTGGAGTAGCCACCAACGAATACAACAATATCACCTTTTTTACAATCTGTGATCTTTTTTCCAAACAACCTATGTTTTAGTTTTTTTAGGTAATTTCTTTCCATTACTTGTCCTTCATCCAGTCTTCTCTTTCATATTCAAAGCGTGCTTCTTCAGCATCAGCAATCTGTCCTTGAACCCAGAGATATATGTCTTGAGGCTCTATGCCTTCTTTCAGGCATTCGTCACAGTACTCTTCATACTCTTCTTCTGATTGCTCAGCAAGAAACTTTAGCTGATTACTACGCATTTGATTTCTCCTTGGTATTCTTTAAGAGCTCTGCCTACAGAAGGGTGGTTCAGAATCTTCAAAGCTGCTGCTTCTATCTGTCTTATCCTTTCTCTTGAGACGCCAAGTACTCTGCCTATCTCTGTCAGGTTGTATACTCCTGATGCAGTCATACCTGTCTCTTTTTTTATCTTGTCTCTAAGCTCTTCTTTCTCCAGGTATCTCATGTACTCTTTTTCAAGTTTTAGCTGTTTAGCAAAGAGTCTGTTTTTCTTGCTGTCACTTTGTGACAAGAATGTTATATGATCTCTGATTCTCTTTGCAGCCATCATATGAATAAGCTTATCCAATCCTGATATTCTTTTGTTTCCTTTGGAAGAAGAACCACGGTTCTTCTTCCCTAGTTTGGTTTCATGTTCCATCATTTTATAATACTCAAACTTCTTTATATCTTGCTTCATTTTTTACTCCTCAATGGTACATGGAATATGTAACTTGTTCTCTTTATCTTTTTCCCTAAGACACTTTCTTTCTTTAGTCCGGTGTAGCCTTGGTATACCAGAACCACCCCTATGGTCATTATGATGTAGGACATGGTTCTTCTCCTAGTATTTTGTTCTTCATGAAGTTGTACCATAGTAGAGCAGTTGCACTTGTCTCTTCCATAGTTTCCTTCTGTTTTGTATACTCTTTAAGATCTTCTCTCTTGAGTTCGATCATGTGAGCAAGGTACTGATTCTTTCCCATAGTTAAAGCTCTGTCATTTATGTTGATGATAGGTCTTTGCTTCTTTGGAATATCAGTAGCCCATATCTTCATGA